>JBOGIN010000991.1:0-3475 GCA_050742275.1 Vicinamibacteraceae bacterium | reverse complement strand
GGCTCTTTCGGCCCCTGGTCGCGCCGCCTGAAGGCCGCGCGCTACGCACGAAAAGCGTCGATTGAGCAGCCTTGGCCTTGACGAAGAACCTTGTGATGCGACTCAACCTGCGCAGCAAGCTGATTCTATTCGCAGTCGGGCTCGCGATCCTGCCGCTGCTCGCGGCCGGGTGGACCCTGACGCGGATCGTCCGCGACGAGTTGAAGAGCGCGGCCAATGAGAACCTCGCCGCGACGGTGCGCCAGGTCCGCGATGAGATTGACGCGATCTATCAGCATGAGTGGCGTGCGCCGTTGACGCTGGTTCGTAATGCCGTTGATAACGACCGGCTCGGGGTTGACGAGCAGCTGCCGTAGTTGGGGACGTTTCGGCTGGTGTGCGCGCCGTCATGCGAAGACCCGCCGAACGACTCTTCGCCGACGACCCTCCTGCGAGTTCAACCCGGGCGTTGGCGGGCGCTGAGAGTTCGCCCGCTATCGCCTTGTCCTTCAGCGTCGGTGCTTTGCCGCGACCGCAGACGCCAGCGCACCAGCAGAACGCCACCAACGACAGCCGATTACGGCAGTATGTGTGGGACCTTGCCGGGCCTTGGGCTTTCGTCGGCGCGTCCGTGGGGGCGGGTGTCGATCAGCTTCGCGATGTGCCGGAAGAGTGGGACCAGACTCATGGAGGGTATGGCCGGCGGCTCGCCTCCCTCGCCGGACGTCTCGCCATCCAGACAACGGTCACGCATGGCCTCGCGGCCGCAATGAACCGGCCGACGAGCTATCCACGCTGTGAGTGTTCCGGGGTCGGGCGGCGCGTGCGCCATGCGCTGCTCGGGACGATCACGGACCTCAGGCCGGACGGCGGACGAACGCTCGCGTTACCTCGAATCGGAGGGGTATACGCGGGCACCTTCACACAGCTTGCCTGGCGCCCCGGGAATGCGGATGCCGGCGATGCACTGAAGTCTGGCACAGCGTTCATCGTGGCTTCTGCAATTCAGCACCTCGCACGAGAGTTCCTCGGCGCAGGCATCCCGATCCTGGCGCACTGACGTTTGCGCAGCGCTGATCGTGGCACCAAAGCGAGTGCGACGAGTGGGAGAAGGAGCCGAACACGTGGCGCGACCCAGTGATCGCCGCACTCGCGGCCGCAGGCATCGCCGGTCCGATGGTGTTCGCCGTGGTCGCCCTCGTGCACGACCGGTCTCGCGACGCTGGTCCTGTTAGTGGCGAGTGGTGGCCTCGTGCGATCGCCGGCGCGCCATTTCACCCGTGGTGGGGTCTGTTCCAGTGGGTCCTGCTTGCCGTGTGGTTGTCCCGCACAGTCATCCTCGCGCTCAGACTCCTTCGTGTGGCGCGACGTGAGGGATCCCTGATGATCATGTCGCCCCGCCTCCACAGGTTTGCGCTGACCGCGCATGTCACGTCTGCGGTGGGCTGGCTCGGCGCCGTCGTGGTCTTCTTGGCTCTCGCGATCGTCGGCGTGACCAGCCAGGATGCTCAGATCGTGCGTGGCGTGTACCTCGTGATGGAGCCGGCGGCGTGGTCGGTCCTCATCCCGTTGGCGTTCGCGTCGCCGCTCACCGGGATTGTTCAGGGCCTGGGCACGACGTGGGGCTTGTTCCGGCACTATTGGGTCTTGTTCAAGCTCCTGATCACCGTCTTTGCCACCATCGTCTTGCTGATGTACATGGAGACCTTTCGCCTCATGGCACGCATGGCGGCAGACCCAAAAGCCGACCTCAGCATCGTACGAAACGCATCCCCTGCGCTCCACGCGGTGCTCGCGCTGCTGGTGCTGCTCTCGGCCACCGTGCTGGCGGTGTACAAACCGCGTGGCCTGACGCCGTACGGACGGCGGAAGCAAAGCGAGCGGCGTCAGGCGTCGCAGCCGATGTCCTTGCGACGCGCGACAGCCATGCAGAACAGAGAGGACGTGCACATCGCTGATGTGCTCTCTCAGCTGGACTCCAACAACAGAACTCGCGTGGAGCCCGATCGTCGCTCGGCCGCCGGCACACCCCGCTGGGCGATGATAGTACTTGGAATCATGGCCCTTCTCCTGGTCTTGCTGTTTGTCGTCCTGCACCTCGCCGGCGGTGGCCACGGCGGCCATTGAGCATCGCCTTCGAGCGCATGGCGACTCTCGTTGCCGTGAGCGCGGAGCGCATCCTGTGCGTGCGCCGACCTCGCGGTGACACCGCCGGTGTCCATCCGGGTGCCGCCGGCTGTTTCAATTCGTTACATAACAGAAATACCCGAGAAACGTGTAGCGCTGACAGTGGGCAACGGGAGAGGGCGGATTGAAAAGGGTTGTGTTTGTAATCGTCGGACTGACGGCCATCGGCGTCGGATTCCTGTGGAATGGCGCAGCCTGGACCCCATCAGAGAGCGGCGCGGCTGGCACGGCGGTGGTACGCGTCGTTCGGCGAGACATCGGGTCCGTGGTGAAAGCCACCGGGATTATCAAGCCGCGCGTAGGCGCCGAAGTGCGGGTGGGGTCCCGTGTGTCCGGCGTGGTCAAGCGCCTCTACGTCCGGATCGGAGACCGCGTCACCAAAGGACAGCTCCTCGCAGAGCTGGACGACCGTGACCTCGTCGCGCGCCGTGACGAGGCCGCTGCCGCGCTGCAACAGGCGAAGGTGGATCTGAGCTACGCCAACAGCGATCTGCAGCGTAGACGCGAGCTCAGTCGGGCCGGCATTCTGCCGCGGAGCGAGCTGGACCTCGCGGAGCGCGCCGCCGCTGTGGCCGAGCAGCAGGTCAGCGCTGCCCAGGCGAGCCTCGCGTACGCCACGACGCAGCTCGCCTACGCACGGATCGTGGCGCCGATCGCGGGCGTCGTCGCCTCCGTCTCAACGCAAGAAGGCGAGACCGTGGCCGCGAGCTTTGAGTCGCCCACGTTCGTGACGCTCCTCGATCTCTCCCGCCTCGAAGTCTGGGCGTACGTGGATGAGACCGACGTCGGACGCATTCGCCTCGGACAGCAGGCTCGATTCACGGTGGACACCTATGGCGACCAGGAGTTCGAGGGACGCGTCACGGCCATCTATCCAAAAGCAGAGATTCGGGACAACGTGGTCAACTACATCGCCGTGCTGCGATTCGAGTCACCACCCGATCGGACACTCCGCCCAGAGATGACCACCACCGTCCGGATCGCGATTGACACGCGCGAGGACGTCCTGGCGCTGCCCATTCGTGCCGTGCGGCGGGACGCTGACGGGACCTTCGTCCTGTCTCGACGCGGCGAGGCGATCGAGCGCCGGCGAGTGACCAGGGGCAGCCGAGATGAGACCTATTGGCAAGTCCTTGACGGTCTGCGCGAAGGGGACGAGGTGCTGGTCGGCGACGTGAGCCAGGAGGACACGATCGATGATCGAGTTGCACGCGATCAGTAAGACGTACACGCGACCGACCGGCGAGGCTGTGCACGCGTTGTCCGATGTCTCGCTGCGGATCGACCGTGGTGAGTTCGTGGCCATCGT
>JBOGIN010000990.1:0-4869 GCA_050742275.1 Vicinamibacteraceae bacterium | reverse complement strand
GATCAGCGTCGGCGAGTTCGACGGCGACGGCGTCATGGACGTGTTCCAGGCTACCGGCGCCGGCTGGTTTTACTCGAGCGGCGGACTGACCGAATGGCGATTTCTGAACAACCAGAGCGATCGTCTGCCCGACATGCGGCTCGCAGACTTCGACGGCAACGGCACGAGCGATCTGTTCGCCGTGCACGGTACGACCTGGGTCGTGTCGTACGATGGGACGGACCCGTGGCAGAGCCTCGCCACCGATCAACCCTATGACATATCCGAGCTTGGGGTCGGCGAGTTCGACGGCGATGGTCTCGCCGACATCTTCCGCGCCGACGGCGAGCGGTGGTGGATCTGGGGAAGCCAGGCGCGCGCGTGGTCGGCAGTGAACGTCTCGGGCAAGGAGCTCAGCGACGTGCGGCTGGTCGACCTGAGCTGCGACGGCATCACGGATGTCCTCAGTCTGGTCCAAGGGCAATGGCAGGTTTCGTACGGCGCAGCCACCACCTGGACCGTGCTCGGCGAGTCGTTCAATGACAACCTCAGCGGTCTCGTGTTCGCGGACTTCGACGGAAGCGGCTGCAGCGACATCGCGTGGACGTTCACGACCTATCCTCCACCACCGGGATCGGACGTGCCCCGGCCGCCGCCCGTGCACACTTGGCGATGGCTGCCAGACGGCCAGGGGTCGTGGCAGGTTCTGAATGAGTCGCCTGGGGTACCGCTGTTGCAGGCCCGTGTCGCCGACTTCGACGGCGATCGTCGGGCTGACGTCCTGCGCTACGGCGAGCCGCCATCCTCACCGCTCTTCGAGCTCTCGAGCCGTGGCGGGGTGCCATGGGTAACGCACTCGTGGCATCCGATGAAGTAAACGGGCGACTGAGCCGACGGATGTGCATGGAGACGATAGCGCTCAAAACTCGACCTTCAGCGCGAACTGCATGATCCGATTGTCGCCAATCGTGCTCGTGATGCGCCCCACGGTCGGCGAGCCGATCGACGCGTCCGGGAAGCCGAAGTGCGGCGTGTTGAAAAGGTTGAACGCATCGACGCGGACCTCACCGCGCATACGTCCGCCGAGCGGAAAGCGCCTCGTCAGCGAAGCGTCGAAATTGACGTGCCCTGGGCTGTAGAGGATGCCCCGGCCGACGTTGCCGTATGTGTTCGGCGGCGGCGCGGCGAAGTCGTCCGGATTGAACCAGAGATCCACCGACGGCTTTTCCAGCTTGCCGGAGCCGAAGCGATCCGGCCAGCTCGGAGCACCGTTGTTCACACCGTCCGCCAGCGTCACGTTGAACGGACGGCCTGTCGTAAGCGTCGTGATGCCGCTCAACTGCCAATTGCCCAACACCGTTGCCATAAGGCCTTCGTCGTTGAGCCACCGCTTGTCGGGACCGAATGGCAGCTCCCACAGGTAGCTGAAGACCGCGCGGTGCCGGACGTCGAAGCCGGACGGCCCCTTGCCCGCATCGAGATCTGTAATCGTCTGCGATCCACCCGTCTGACCGCTTCCGCTCGCGGCCGAGCCGCCGTAGTCGAGCGACTTGCTGTAGGTGTAGCTCGCGAGAAACTGAACTCCGTGTGAGAAGCGCTTGCTGACCTTGAGCTCTCCGCCGTGATAGGTCGATCGGTTGCGAGGGTCGCACTGGAGGATCGTCGAGACGTTGCTCAACGGCTGTATCAACCGGCGGGATGCCTGTGAGCCGAGCCCGGGCTGCACCTCGTTCGCATTGAGGCATGTCATCAGATGGGTGCCCTTCGAGCCGAGATAGCCGAGCTCGAGCACGAGGTCTGCGGCCAACTCGCGCTCGATGCTCAGGTGCCAATGCTGCGTGTAGGGTGTCTCGTTCTCGAACGAGTGGCCGAGGACACGCGGGTTGGCCCCATTCAGCTCGTCGGTGCTCTCTGGCTTGACCCGCGCGACGGGTGGAAATGGGTCATCGATGCGCGGCACCTGACCGAAGTCGAGCGGCGTGGTCTCCGACGTGAAGTTCTGTGAGACCGTGTACGGCACCTGCTGGCCGATGAGATTGCTCGCGGACTGCGGCAGCGGAAAGTACGTGATGCCGTAGCCGCTCCTGAGGACCGTCGTTCTGTCGCCGAGCATGTCCCAGGCGATCCCGAGCCGCGGCGCCCAGTTGTTGTACTGCGTCTTCTTGTTCGCGCTGCGCGTCGTTCCATCCTCACCCGCATACACGAGGCGCAGGTTCACGGGGTCGAAGTTCGTGAGCCGATTCTCCTCTTCCACGCCAGGCGCGAAGATCTCGTATCGCAGACCGGCGTTGATGGTCAGCCTGGGCGAGACCTTGAAGTCGTCCTGGATGAACGCTCCGTGCTCGTGAACGGTAAGCGTATAGGGCTCCAGCAGGAAGCCGCGGGCGCCGCTATTGATGTGCCCGAGCAGCAGGCCCGCCATGCCGGTGCCGCCCGTGTTCGTCACGGGGTCGTTCGTGAAGTCGCGGTTGAACTCGAGCGTGCTGCGCGTGTCCGTATTCGTAAAGGGCGACGGAAACCGAACCACCCAGCGGTAGCCGTACTTGAGCTGGTGCCGTCCTTTGACGTGCACGAGCGCATCTTCCACCTGATAGTGGGTTTGCTTCGGGTTGACGGGCAGGAACGCCGGCCCGCCGCTCAGCCCGGTGAAATCCTGGACGTTGACGTTCGGAAGGCCGGTGGCGAACTCCGTGACGTTGATCCCGTTGATGCCGAGCGACTCCGCGCTCATGTGGCCGAAATCGGACTGAAACGTCGTTGGGACGGTGCGCGCGAAGCCGACGCGCAGCTCATTGACCAGTCCGCTCGAGATGACCTTCGTATAGTTGAACGCCGCTCCCTGCGTCGTCAGCCGTGTGTTCTGGATGCCGGCGACGAACGGACCCAGGTCGAACCTGGCGGCGGCTTCCGGTGGCGTCGGCAAGCAGCATTGCGCCTGTCCTTGCGGCGCGTCCAGTCGGAACTTGCCGTACGTATAGCGGCCGAAGATGGAGTCGCTGTCGCTGAAGCGGTGGTCGACGCGCGCCGTCACTTGATTCTCGGTGACCTCTCGGTTTGCCGTGGACAGGTAGTTGTCGAAGTTGCCCGGCTGGTTCGGTAGCGGATAGATGCTCGCGACGTTGCGCCCGACCGGATCGATTCGGTCTGTCGGGATGATATTGCCAGGGAACGGATCCCGCAGGAACTCCGGGTTGCCGGGGCCGACGGGCCGCCCCGGATCGAAGTTCGGGTTGAGTCGCGTGGTCAGCGGATCGTAGATGGGAATGATCGCTCCCGTCGTCGGATCGCGGAAGTTGCTGAAATCGCCGCTGCGCACCGCGTCGGTCGGCACCGTGTTGACGAACGACAGCCCGCGCGTCTCGTTGAGCCCGGCATAGTCGGCGAAGAAAAAGGTGCGCCCCCTGCCGTCATAGAGGCCAGGGACGATGAATGGCCCGCCCAGCGCGCCGCCGAACTGGTGCCGCCGCAGAGGCGGCGTGGGCGCCTCGCTGCCATCTTCGAGCTCGCGCTGCGCGAAGTAATTGCGTGCGTCGAACGCGTCATTGCGCACGAACTCGAACAGGGTGCCGCGCCACTCGTTGCTGCCCGATTTGGTCGACACTGATACGACGCCGGCGCCGCGGCCGAACTCGGCCGAGAAGACGCCGTTGAGCACCTTGAACTCGCGGACCGATTCGACCGACGGCGTGACGATGACGGTGTTGAACGTGAACTCGTTGTTGTCGATGCCGTCCACCAGCCACCCGTTTGCGTTGGCCTGCTGGCCCAGCGCATTGAAGTTCGAGGCGCCGCGCGGATTGAACGTGCTCGCCCCCGACAGGTTCTCACCAGACTGCCCGGGTGTGACGCCCGGCACGAGATACACGAGCGTGGCGAAGTTCCGGCCGTTGAGCGGCAGCTCACGCACGGCACGCTCTTCGATGACTTCCCCCACCTCCGACGACTCGGTTCTGACGAGCGGCGCGCCGCCGACCACCGTCGTCGTCACGGTAATGGCGCCGACCTCCAGCGAGGCGTCGATGCGCACGCGTTGATTGACTTGGAGGATGATGTCTTGCCTGACGAACTTCTGGAAGCCCTCCAGCTCGACGGCTACCTCGTACGTGCCCGGAACGAGGAAGGGAGCGACGTAGCTGCCCGTTTCATCCGTGACGAAGGTGCCAGCAGTGCTCTTGTTCGATTCCGTGATCGTGACAGTTGCGCCAGGCAAGCGCTGTCCGGTGGCGTCGGTCACGGTGCCGACGATCGTGCCCGTGGTGACCTGTGCGAGCGCGGCGGCCGGCGAGAGCAGGATGAGGCCGAGCCACAGGCTCGGCACGAGGGAGTGACGGCACGTTGGCATGGCATTTCTCCGCTGGCGATCGACAACCGCCCCCGCTCCTATCGGCTGAGCGCGATGGGCCGTCCGCCGAGCGCCACAAGTCGCGACGATCGCTACCAGCGAGAGCGGCGCGAGTCTGCCATCGTGCGGCGAGTGCGTCAAGAGCTGCTTGACTTTTCAGACTGCTGTGGTATCAACAGTGCCTCTTGTTCGACCATCGAAGGTAGGTATCTTGTGTGTGCTTCTCGGCGCCGCGTGCGATTGCTGACCGTCCTCATGGCAGGGCTTGTGCTGACGTCGACCCTGAAGGCCGGGCCGACACCCGTCGTCGCCGCTGGGCAGTCGCTGAACGCGCATGATGGGTCCAATCAGGCCCCGCGGTTGTGGTTGGTTCAGAACCTCTGGGGCTTTCGGCAGTGGCCGGCGCCCGATCGGGAGTGGTCCATCGACGAGCAGCTCGAGAAGCTTCGTCAGAGCGGCTTCGACGCCTTTGACGTCGCCCTGTCAGAGGATGCCCGGGAGCCGGGCGCCGTTGCCCGCTGGCGCGGGCTGGCGGCGAAGTACGGCCT
>JBOGIN010000989.1:0-3238 GCA_050742275.1 Vicinamibacteraceae bacterium | reverse complement strand
ATCGAGAAGACCGCCGAGCAGAAGAAATGGCAGCAGATCATCCCGCTCGTCGAGCGCATGGACTACCTCGCGGCTCAGAGCAACGCCATGGCCTTCGTGCTCGCCGTCGAGCGGCTGCTCGACCTCGAGCCGCGCATGCCGGAGCGCGTGACGAAGATTCGCGCGCTGATCATGGAGCTGCAGCGTCTGTCGAGCCATTTGGTGTGGCTCGGCACGCACGCCATGGAGGTCGGCGCCGTCTCGGTCATGCTCTATTGCTTTCGCGAGCGCGAGCTCCTGCTCAACATCAACGAGATGATTGCCGGGTTTCGGCTGTTCCCCAGCTACATCCGCATCGGGGGGCTGCGCGAGGAGCTGCCAATCGGCTTTCACGAAGCGGTGCGCGAGTTCCTGGATCGGCTTCCGCCGAAGCTGAAGGACTATCACGGCCTGCTCACCAAGAACCGGATCTGGCAGAAGCGAACGCGGGGCGTCGGCGTGGTCTCGAAGCAGGATGCGCTCGATTGGGGGCTCCTCGGACCGATCGGCCGCGCGTCCGGCCTCGATTACGACGTGCGTCGCGTGTTTCCGTACCTCTGTTACGAGACGCTCGATTTCGACGTGCCTCTCGAGTCGGACGGTGACGTCTACGCGCGGTATCTCGTGCGCATGCGTGAGATGGAGGAGAGCGCGAAGATCTGTCGTCAGCTCATCGACCAGATCCCGCCGACCGGCGAGTGGGCCGTCGACGATCCGCGGCTGGTGCCGCCGCCGAAGGATCAGGTCTATACCGAGATGGAGGCGCTCATCCAGCACTTCCTCATCTACTCGCAGGGGTTTACGGTGCCGGCTGGTGAGGCGTATGTGCCCATCGAGGGGCCGCGCGGAGAGCAGGCCTTCTACGTGGTCTCGGACGGCACGAACCGCCCCGTGCGCATCAAGTCGCGGCCGCCCAGCTTCTTGGCCTGTCAGGCGCTGCCGAAGCTGATCGACGGCGGGCTGATTGCCGATGTCATCGCGGTGATCGGCTCGACCGATGTGGTGCTGGGAGACGTGGATCGATGAGCTTTCATCCGTCGATGCCCTACGGCGAGGGCTGGCATCGCAGCCAGCGGCGCGTGCCGCCGGACGGCCCCCCGTTTGCCTTCACGCCGGAGAACCTCGCCCGTCTCGAGGAGATCTGCAGCCACTATCCGCCGGAGCAACGCAAGAGCGCGATCATCGCGGCGCTCTATCTCGTGCAAGAGCAGCAGGGCCACATCACCGGGAATGCGATGAAGCACGTCGCCGAGGTGATTGATTGCCCGCCGGCCCAGGTCGAGGACGTGGTGTCGTACTACGTCATGTTCTTCACACGGCCGGTCGGCCGGTACGTGCTGCAGGTCTGTCGAACGCTCTCCTGCGCGCTCCGCGGCGCCGAGCGCGTGACCGAGGCGCTGTGCCAGCACCTGCAGGTGCACCCGGGCGACACGACGGCCGACGGGATGTTCACCGTGATCGAGTTCGAGTGTCTCGGGGCCTGCGATCGCGCACCGGTGGTCATGGTGAACAACGAGCACTGGCACGAGTGCCAGGATCCGGAGCGCGTGACCGAGCTCGTCGACACCCTCCGCTCACGCGGCGTGGAGGGGCTTTCGGGGTGTCATTTGGTCAGGGAGAAGTAGGCCTCTTCAAGGTCCCACCATGGAACCAGTTCTGACAAAGCACGTCGGCGAGCCGAATGCTCACACGCTCGACTTCGCCCTGCAACACGGCGCGTACGAAGGTCTGCGCAAGGCGCTGCGTATGACGCCGGACGAGATCATCGACGTGGTGAAGAAGTCGGGGCTCCGCGGCCGGGGCGGCGCCGGCTTCCCGACCGGAATGAAATGGGGCTTCGTTCCGAAGGATCCGGCCAAGCCCAAGTATCTCTGCGTGAACGCCGACGAGAGCGAGCCGGGCACGTTCAAGGATCACGTGCTGATGGAGCGGAACCCCCACCTCTTCTTCGAGGGGTGCGTGATTGCGTGCCGGGCGATTGGGGCGAAGGTCTGCTACATCTACATCCGCGGCGAGTTCTATCATCTCCAGCACGTGCTCGAGACCGAGCTCAGACGGGCCTACGAGGCGCGCTTCGTGGGCGCCAACATCCTTGACAGCGGCGAGCAGATCGACGTCTATATCCATCGCGGCGCCGGCGCCTACGAGGCTGGGGAGGAGACCGCGCTCATCGAGTCGCTCGAGGGCAAGCGCGCGCAGCCGCGCCTGAAGCCGCCATTTCCGGCGGTCGTCGGCCTGTACGGCTGTCCGACGGTCGTCAACAACGTCGAAACGATTTGCAACGTGCCGCTCATTCTCGACCGCGGCGCGGAGTGGTATGCGGCCATCGGTCCGGAGAAGAACACCGGTCCCAAGCTCTATTGCGTCAGCGGCCACGTCAAGCGTCCGGGCGTCTACGAGACGGACATGAGCGTCACGGTGAAGCAGCTCATTTATGACTACGCCGGCGGCATGCTGGGCGACCGCCAGCTCAAGGCGGTCATCCCGGGCGGCTCGTCGACCAACGTGCTGCCTGCCGACAAGATCGACGTGCAGGCGAGCTTCGACGGCCTCGTGCAGGCAGGCTCGATGCTCGGGTCCGCCGGCATCATCGTCATGGACGAGACCACGAGCATGGTGTGGGTCGCCAAGAACCTGCTCCACTTCTACGAGCACGAGTCGTGTGGCAAGTGCACGCCGTGCCGGGAGGGCACCGACTGGCTCTACAAGATTCTTTCCAAGATCGAGCGGGGCGAAGGAGAGTTGCGTGACCTCGACCTGCTGCTCAGCGTGGCGGACAATATCGGCGGCAAGACGCTCTGCCCGTTCGGCGACGCCGTGGTGCCGCCGGTGGTGAGCACCTTGCAGCACTTTCGGGAAGAATACGAGGCGCACGTCCGCACGGGACGGCCGGCGCTCGCCCCGTGGCGCGCGCAGGAGGAGCTGGTGGCGGCGCATTGAGCAGGTGACACCGTGTTGCCGAAGCATCCGTTTGTGATCGAGACATGATTCCGGCCCTCATCGCCCATCTCATTCTCATCGTCGTCATCTTCTTCGCGTTGCAGATTTCGGCGGCGGTCCTCGTGTATTTCGAGCGGAAGATCGCGGCGTGGGCGCAGCAGCGTCTCGGGCCGTACCGCGTGGGGCCGCACGGCGTGCTCCAGCCGCTCGCAGACATCGTCAAGTTGATGTTCAAGGAGGAGCTGCGGCCGAAGGCGGCCGATACGTGGCTCTTCTACTT
>JBOGIN010000988.1:0-1729 GCA_050742275.1 Vicinamibacteraceae bacterium | reverse complement strand
CTGTGACGCTGGTCGTCACTGCAATCGTGGGTGTCGTCGGCTGCGCCTCGCCCACGATCCGCGGCCTGCGCATCCAGCCGAGCGAGGCGCTGCGCGAGGATTGACGAACGGAAACGCGTCTCGACCGCTCGCGAAGCCCTGGAGCGAGCGATCAGCAGCCTTGCGTCGGACCGGTCCAGCACGAGATGGAGCGCGCTCCGGTTCCAGCTTCTTCGGCGCACGCTTTCCAGGAGCAGTCGAAGGAATCGCCCCGCCAAAAGTGGGACATTTTCAGCCGCGATTGACAGAGTTCGTTGGTCGCCTTCCGGCGCGGCAGGTAGGCCTTTCGATGTCGTTCGAGGTCTTTAGTCGATCCTCATGTTAGCCGGACTGAGTTGGGGGATTCCACCGCATCAGGACGCTCGTCTCCGTAGCTCCGAACTGAACGAAGCCGAGTCGCTCGTAGAGACGCCTCGCCGGGTTCACGTGAAAGGTGCCAAGAACGACTGGCGTCTTCCGCTGGGCTGCTCGAGTTTGGATCTCACGCAGAATCGCCGTGCCGATACCCTGGCTTTGCCAGTCGGGATGAATGACGATCTCCCGCACGTGAACGTCGGCGGGACGCTCCTCGACAACGAGGTACCCGCAAGGTGTATTACCTGCGAGCAGGACCTCAGTCGCTGTCGGGTTCCATGCTCTCGCGAAGAAGCCGTCCTGCTCGGCTTCGTTCCATTCGCCGAATTGCTTCATCACAACTCGTCGGTAGGCCGCGTGGTGAACGGTTCGAGCGAATTCCTCGTCTTCGGGCGTGGCTCGCCGTCGGATGATCGGCACATGCGTGTCTGACACGCAGTCCTCCCGTGTCTCGCGTGAGTTGGCCACGGCACCCCGCCAGCCAAGAGAGACGGGAGCACCTACGGCCGAAAGGCGGCAGGGTTTCACCCGAGAGATTGGCGTGTTCAGCTATGGACATATCCCCTCGATCGGTGTTTCCGTTGACAAATCAAGGCGCGGATCGCCCATCAAGCCTCTCGGCGGTCGGCGTGCCCGAGGACGGACAACGGAGGTGTCGATTGAACACGATCGAGCTGTATCGGGAGTTGAGCCAGACGGTTGAGCTCAGCCGTCTATCGACTGCTGACCTCGAGGTCCTCGGCGTGGCCGGGCTTTACGTCCTCGCTGTCATCTGGCTCGGCCGACTCTGGCTCACGAGGCACAACGCTCGCCGTAGGCGCCAGCTTGCTCGCGGGCTGGCCTTCATGGACGGCGTCACCGGGCTCCTGCGCGTCGTCGTTCTCGTCGTGGTCGGTGTCCTGATCGCCCTCGCTCGTGCCGCGGGTCGCCCGCCTTACTACCGCTGGTAATCTCGGAACGCCAAAACGGGTCCCTGTGGAGGTGGTGTACGTCGAATTGACCGGGTCACCCACACGTCCAGCGTCCGGTCATCGTTCTTCCGCGTGCGAACGCTGTCACCTTGCCGCTTACAGAAGTATACGAAGGCCCACGTGTGCTTGTCGTTCGGCTGACCACGCCAAACATCCACGACGCGCTCGAACATTCTTCCCTCCTTAGATCGCGAGGGGTCACCTGTCCGCGCCTCTTATCATCGTTCGTCTCGCCCTCGGCGCCGGGCGAGGCCAGCTCGTTACGTCCTCGCTGTCATCTGGCTTGGGCGACTCTGGCTCACGAGGCATAACGCTCGCCGTAGGCGCCAGCTTGCTCGCGGGCTGGCATTCATGGAGGCGTCGTC
>JBOGIN010000987.1:0-4063 GCA_050742275.1 Vicinamibacteraceae bacterium | reverse complement strand
CCGCGAAAGTCGAGGTCGCCCTCGGCACGCACGACACCCGAGCGTATCTCCACGCCGATGGCCGTTGCCACGGCGCTCATGGTGACCCCCGCACACGCTGCCAGCGCTTCCAACAGCATATCGCCCGAGCACACCATTGCGCCGGTGCCACCGGTGGCGGGATGGAGGCCAGCTTCAACCAGCGCCTTGCCTGTCTCGACACGACAGGTCAAGCCTTCGCCCATCCGCCCTTGCGCCTTCAACGTGACCAGCGCGGCATCCGGATCTTCTCGATACCGCTCTTTGAGCGGAGCTTGTAACGATCGCAGCTCATCGGCATTCATAGTATGTGTTTCCCCTGGCGGCCTTGTCTCGACTACATCATGATAGCCGCGCTCACCAGGGCAGCGACCAGGTCTTCACGTACGTCAGGAAGCGCATCGCTTCCACGACCCCTTCCTTGACGCCGAGGCCGGAGTCTTTCACGCCGCCGAACGGCGTGCTCTCGATGCGATAGCCGGGGACTTGATTGACGTTGACCGTGCCGGTCCGAAGCCCGCGGACGACGCGGAGTGCGTGGCTCAAGTTCGTAGTCACAACGCCGGCCGCGAGCCCATACGCCGTGCCATTGGCCAGCGCAATCGCATCGTCGACATCATCCACGGCGAGAATCGGCGCCAGGGGCCCAAAGGATTCCTGCACGACCATTGTCGCGTCCCGTGGCACGTCGGCGATGACGGTCGGCTCCAGCAGGGCGCCGTCGCGCCGGCCTCCCTGCAAGACCCGCGCGCCCTGCCGCACGGCCTCGTCTACCACCGACTCGAGGTGGGCTGCAGCCGCTTGGTCGATCATCGTGCCGACGCGTGTTTCGGCAGAGGCTGGATTCCCACAGAGGTACTCGCGTGTCTTGGCGACGAGCCGCTTCGTGAAGTCGTCGAGGATCGACCGCTGAATCAACAAGCGCTTGACGGCGGTACAACGCTGCCCGGAGTTTCGGTACGCGCCCTCGGCGGCGAGCGTAGCGGCCAGGTCGAGGTCGGCATCCTCCAGCACGATGAGCGGCGAGTTGCCGCCCAGCTCCAAGCACAGCTTCTTGTAACCGGCGATGGAGGCGATCCGCTTACCGATCGCAACGCTGCCCGTGAAGGTGAGCGCCTCGATACGCTCGTCACGGATCAGCGGCTCGAGCACGTCGTTCACAGGGCAGACGAATGCGCTCAGCATCCAGCCCGGTAGCCCGGCGTCATACAGCAGCGCCGCGAGCCGCAGCGCCGTGAGCGGTGTCTTCTCGGACGGCTTCAGAATCAGCGGCGTTCCAGCCGCAATCGCTGGAGCGACCTTGTGCACGACCTGGTTGAGCGGATGGTTGAACGGCGTGATGGCCAGCGCCAGGCGGAGCGGCTCGCGCGTGGTGAAGATCTTGCGGCTCTGTCCGTGCGGCGAAACGTCGCCCGAGAAGACCTGGCCGTCATCCTTCAGGCATTCAATGGCTGCGAAACGAAGGACGTCGAGCGCCCGGCCCACTTCATATCGCGTCTCGCGCACGCAGAGCCCTGACTCGGCGCAGATCAAGGCGGCGAACTCTTCCGCCCGTGCCGCGAGCGTGCTACGGGCCTGCTCGAGGATCTCGAAGCGTTGATGGCGGCTGAGCGGGGGACCACCGGCGAGTGCCTTCCGCACCGCGCGCGCTGCCTGATCGGCATCGCCCATGGCCGCCCTTCCCACGAGCGTGCCATCATACGGATACCGCACCTCCAGCTGCGTCTTCGAGGACACGGCTTCGCCAGCAATCCACGCAGGACACTGGATGTCCGTCGGCAGAGTGACCGCCGTGCTCACCTCGTCCCTCCATTGCAGGTGAAATCGAAGATGTCGAAGTTCCTCGGATCGCCGGCCACGAGAGCCGCGTAGTGCGGCCTGAGCGGTCGGGAGAGGATCATCGGTACCATTTCCTCGTACCGCCCGCCGTGCGAGCGCAAGCTGCCGTGAAGCAGGCTGAGATCGTGATCTGCCGGCGTTCGACCAAGGACGACGTCGCGGCCCGACAACACGCACAGGTCGCCGATCCGATCCGGAGGCAGCTCGAGCTTTCGCACCGCTAGGTCGCGGTCGTACACCTCGGTGATGCCATCGCAATCGAGCAGGAATCTGGCGACGCTCTGAGTCGGAAGATGATCCGAGAGGTGCACGGTCACGAAAGAGCCGAGCGCCCCGTGATGCGCGACGTACGGATCGGTGATCGGACAAATCACACGCGCTCCAGGCCCGAATCGATCGGTCAACAAGCTCTCGACGTAGAGCACATGCGGGCTTCTGTCGGGTGACTGCTTGGCGTTCATGCCGTGATCGGCCGTGAAGCCCAGCACGGCGCCGAGCGCGAGCAGTCGGCCGAAGCGCTCGTCCATGCTGCCATAGAACTCGAGTGACTCGTCGTCTTCTGGGGCGAACGCGTGCTGCACGTAGTCGGTGAGTGACAAGTACAGGAAATCGGCCAATCCACGCTCGACGAGCGCGACGCCGGCATCGAGCACGTACAGGCTCGCGTCGGCGCTGTAGATCGTAGGCGTCGGACGTCCAACCAGAGCGTCGACATTCTCAATGCCGTTGGTCTCCGGCGTGGCTTCGTGCGCCCGCTCGGCCGAGAATGCGATGCCTTGAAGCCCATCGGAAAGGATCTCACGCAGCTTGTCCTTGGCCGTGACCATTGCCACCTTACGTCCGGCGCGGGCCGCGGTGGCGAGGATCGTCTCACAACGAAGGAAGCGAGAGGCATTCATCATGACCTCGTCGCCCGAGTCCGGATCGAGAAAGAAATTTCCGGAGATGCCGGTTACGGCCGGTGGACGCCCGGTCACGATGGCGGCGTTGTTGACGTTGGTGAACGTCGGGAGCGCCGCCCGCGCCAGCCCACGATATCCACATCGCGCCAGTCGCGACAGGTTGGGCATTCGCTCGTGTGTCAATGCCAGATCGAGGTATTCGTCCGCGCACCCGTCGACGCACACGACGACGACCGGGCGCGCGGGCGGCTGATATGTGCGGCCGTTGGCCGTGAAGCGAACGTCTCCAATCTGCGGGTCGTTCACGCGAGCGTCCATCATTGGGCCTCGATCGCCACGCGGAGGTACGCCTGGCTCGCCGCCATCTGCAGGGCATGGCCCAGATCGGCGAGGGGAACGGCCGGGCTCACGAGGCTCTCGTAAGGGTACTTTCGCAGCGTCCGCGCGAGAAACGCGAGCGCCTGGTCGAGATGAACGGGAGAGTAATTGTGTATGCCGCGAATCGTGAGGCATTTGCGGATGATCGCCTCACCCGTGATCTGCAGCGCGCTCTTTGGGTGGACCATGCCAGCGAGCGCGTAGAAGCCGCCCGGACGGAGCAGCTGCACGCCCTCGGCTACGACGGAGGGTACACCGGCAACCTCGATCACCGCATCCACACCGCCGGGCGCCGCCGCGAGAATCGGCTGCCGAGCCGTGGTGTACCGCGCGGCGTCTCCCGCGATGGGCGTGCCGCCGAAGAGCGGGACGTACTCGAGGCGGCGCTCGGAAGGATCGATGCAGAACACCTGCGCAACGCCACGCTCCCGAAGCAGCGCGCAGCCGTAGAGGCCGAGCAGGCCGGCGCCTTGAACGACGACGGCGTTGCATGGCGCCGGCACCTGTGAAACCACGTTGACCATCGTTGCCAGCGCGCAGTTGGCGGGAGCAGCCACGGCATCTGGGATCGTGTCGGGAACGCGGGCGATGTGCGTGCCGGACCGAAGGAGCACGTGCGTGGCGTAGCACCCGTTCAGCCCAGACCCATCGCTCAGGGCGGCATGACCGTACTTGAACAGGAACCGACATTTCTCTGGCAAGCCATATTGGCGGCAGGCGATGCAGGTTCCACAGCTGTCCACCAAGCTCCAGCTGACTCGTGCCTGCAGCGGCAGGTCAGCGTGTCCACTGCCGACTCGAATCACTCGTCCGACCGCTTCGTGGCCCAGCACGCATGGCACGGGGGTGTCGCGCTGGCCCGAGGTCGTATGAAGGTCCGACCCACACACCGTCGCCAGGCCCATCTCGACCAGCACCTCGCGAGG
>JBOGIN010000986.1:0-3082 GCA_050742275.1 Vicinamibacteraceae bacterium | reverse complement strand
GCCACGCCCTGGCCCTCGTTCTCGCCAACCGTGGCCATGGGAACACCCACGACAACCGTCTCTCCGCTCACGGCAACCGACCAGCCGAAGCGGTCTTCCGCGTTTCCGTCCGAGGCAGTCAGGACCGCCAGTTCATCGGCGGTTAGGACCGCCTGTTCCTCTGCAGTTGGTATCGCCTGCCCCTGAGTGGTCAAAGCGTTTGCGTGATCTTCAACTGGAGCGCTTTGGAGCGATGCGACGGCAACCATGGCGAACGCGAGGAGGTACATCGCCATAGCGGGGCGCGGTGTGACGAACGTGTGTCGCAGCGGGCGGCTAGCTACTCGGCGCGCGTGTTGGAGCGTCATCAGGGTCTCCCTTCCCATCGAGAGGCCCGCTCACGTGACCTAGGACATCACCTGGGCGAGCTTGCCTCTCACCGACCAACGGTCCGGTACACGGTTGCTCTGGCTTTGCGCCGGGGAGACTCTGCGTGCGCGACCCAAACGTCGCGCCTACATGGGGTATGGTCGAACGGACGACCCGTAGCATACCCTAGCAGTGTTCTAGTTTCCAGTCGGCTTTCAGCATGGACTTCCGGAGCTGCGGCATCGCCGTCAGCATCGCCCCAGCTGGTAGTGCCCGTCGTCCTCCGCCCGATGTCATAACGCTGGCCTGGAAGGCGCCGAAGGCCACCTGCGATGACTACCTGTGTAGGTGGTGACCCTCACTTACAACCCGGATACCGTGACGGGTGCCGGTCGAATGCCGGAGGCTCGGTCCGCTCGCGCAAGCAGTTGACCAGCTCTCCTTAGGCGATTTGGCAGCGATGTTCGACCGGCGAACGGAGAGAAGTCATGTCAAGCACAACGGTGGCGCGGGGGCTCGTTCGTTCGCGTCTATCGCCCGCTGGGCGGATAGGGGCCAGACGGCGGACGCACCTGATGATTGGCGTCGTGACGCTGTTCTCGCTGGCAATACCCTGGCGGGCCGCCGCCCAGAAGTCCGTGATGGGTGCCCCGGTGGAGCTGACCGCCCATCCGCGGCTCGTTCAAATAGGCATGCCGGTCACTCTTCGCGGCAAGACATACGTCGACGGTAAGCGACTCCAAGTGGCGATCACGGTCCAACCTCCTGAAAAAGCTGCGGCAATCAAGCTGACGGCTACCGTGAACGTTAAGGAAGGCACCTTCTCCACCACATTCAAGGACACCAAAAGCCCAGGCAGATATCAGGTCCTCGCCGTTTCGCCAGATGGTCAGGGTAGAGGGGAGACGACGTTCACGGTGACGACTGGAGGCGGCCTAGCAACGAAGGCTGCCGAGACCCTGAATGAGGTGATGGAGGTCGCCAATGAAGCGTTAGGTGAGGTCACCCCGCATGCCCAAGCCATACCACCGTCGCCGGTGTCGCAGGAAGTGAGCAAGAAGCTCGAGGACATCGAGGGCAAGCTCGCCGAGCTGCGCAAGCCGCAGGCCGACGTCGCCAAGGCGCTCGAGGCAGTAGCCAAAATGGCGTCCGAGGACTCCGACGTTCGGCAAGCCCTCGAGCCTGAGTTTCGCGAGCTCGGCGACTGGGCCGACACGACCGATCACGAGCTCGAACGCATCCGTGAGCGCCTGAGATCGGCGCCCGAGGATGTGACGTTGTGCGACCGCATCCAGCTCGCGCACGAGGGGCTCAACCTACTCTCGCTCGCCATGGTATTTACGGGACGCGGGGCTACTCTTGCCGGGACCGGATTCTCGATCTTTGTCAATATTCTCTCGAACAACGTCGTCTCCCCTGTCGTGGACAAGTGGCTCCAGGACAGAAGTGACCCGGTGCGCTTTTTCATCGCTCAGAACATCAAGCTGGGCATTTCAGCGCTCCAAGGCCTTGGGAACGTGGTCACAGGCGTCGTCGGCCAAGCCAATGACGTCGCCGCGTTTCTCATGAAGTCGGTCTTCCCCAAGTACTGCACCAAATTCGAGGGACCAGTCACAGCGAGCTTCGATGTTACGTTCTTCCAGGCCGGCGCGCCCTGGATGCACTACTCGGTGCAGCTCGTCGGACGTCTGCTGCTGCGTCATTCCAAAGATACGCCGGTTGGCCAACCGATCCGGCTCACCGGTGAATTTGAAGGGTGCGCCACGGGATTTACGTTCGATGAGGATGTCGGCCGACTCAAACCTCCGGAGCTACGCGGTGGGCGGATCATGCTTCGCAAGCGTGTCACGCCCACAGCATACGAAGGCGACTGCACGAAGGATCCCTGGAGTCTGGGATTGTTCGTGCGCCAGGGCACCACACCGAATTACTTCTACGTGCCGGTTGAAGGGGAGCTCGTCAAGGATCGCATCGTGATGAAGACGCTCGATGCGAGGGTCGACTTCTCAGAAATGGTCAAAAACCGGCTGATCCTCATTTATGTTCCGCCGGTGCTCCCAATTCCACGAATCACTACGTTCGACTTCCCTATTCAGAAGGCGCAGTTCATCCTCTCGCGGGGAATTGAGGACGGAGGTGCACCAGAATTCAAGGTCGCCGTCGAAGGCGACAAGCAGGTCATCGATCGCACGTTCACGCGTGACGAACAGCCAGGTGAAACGAAGGTGAATTTCGTCGTGAGCGTGAGAGCCACGAGCGGGTGAGCAGCATGCGACGATCAGCGCCGCTGCGATCCCGCCTCGGGCGAGAGCACGACACGGACAATACCGGGTTCGATTGACAGGATGCGGATGACGTACCCGAAGTAGCGCAGCGTCTGCCCAGGATGAACCCGCAGGCGTTGCCCTTCTGACACGTCGTCGGAGCCGACGATCCACAGCCCGGCAGTGAGTCGGCCGCGCGCCGATCTTTCACGCGGTCCCCGCGGCTCTTCCCAGATGTTGCCGACGCCAATGCGGAGACCCTGCCAATGCGCTTGCGTATTGGCCTGGATGGACAGCGTGTCACCTGTCGGTCCGGCTCCAGCCCGCTCATTACTGGAGAGGCGACGCAACAAGATGCCCGCGATGGATTTCGAGAGCACGAGCGCTGGGGAATCCTCGTGCGAACCACACGTCGCCTCGACTGGTCTGCTTCCAGGGGCGCCTGATACCTGAATCGCGATGTACGTGTC
>JBOGIN010000985.1:0-4047 GCA_050742275.1 Vicinamibacteraceae bacterium | reverse complement strand
TGTCGATATCCAAGACGGGTAATCCATCGAACAGCTGTCCTGGCGTGAACGCCAGATCGAGCTCACCGGCGACCACGCCGCCGCCGGCGATGCTGACACCCACCGTGGCTTCCGTGAGATCTCCTGTCGTGCCGACGCCAGCGATCGGCGTGAGCCAGAGCTGTGCATCGGCCACCGCTGGCGCCATGACGAGCACCACCGTGACAATCGTTCCGAGTAGTCGTGACATGTTCTTCAAGGGCTTGTCGTGAGCGCCGCACGCAGCAGTTCCCAGGCGCGCGACACGTGTGCTTCGGTTGTCCGCAGATGGCCGATGGCGAGGCGCAAGGCGAAGCGCCCTCCAACCCGCGTGTGCGAGAGAAACGCCTCGCCTGAAGCGTTCACGCGGTCGAGCAGCGCTGCGTTCACGGCATCGAGCGCTTCCTCTCGCTCCGCCCGATCGGCGTCCGCAACAGCGCGTGGGGCGGCGCGGAAGCATACGACGCTCAACGGCACCGGTGCGAGCCGCTCGAAGTCGGGATGGTGGTCTACCCATGATGCGAATCGCCGCGCCAGGCGCACATGCTCGGCCAGCCGCGCGCGGATGCCGGCGGCGCCGAAGTAGCGAAGGACGAACCACAGCTTGAGCGCGCGAAACCGCCGGCCGAGCTGAATACCCGTGTCCATCAAGTTGCGCGCCGTGCCCGCTTCGCGCGTCTGCAGGTACTCCGGCGTCAGCGCGAACGCCGTTCGCACCATGTCCATACGGCGGCAGTAGCAGGCGCTGAGATCGAACGGGGTGAAGAGCCACTTGTGCGGGTTGAGCACGACCGAGTCTGCCCGCTCGACCCCGTCGAAGATCCACGCGCAGTCGGGCACCATCGCCGCGGGCCCACCGTAGGCAGCGTCGACATGCAGCCACACACCTTCCCACTCGCAGACATCCGCAATTGCCACCACGGGATCGACGCTCGTCGTCGACGTCGTGCCAACCGTGGCGACAACGGCCACGGGCATCACACCGCGCGCGCGATCGACACGGATAGCGGAGGCCAACGCATCGGGACGCATGCGAAAGGCAGCATCGACTGGAATCTTCAGCAGGCTGTCACGCCCGAGCCCAAGGAGCAGCACCGCCTTGTCGATCGAGGAGTGCGCTTCCTCGGAGCAGTAAACGCGAAGCGGCGGGAGGTCGCGCCCTGCGAGCCCGCGCACCTTGATCTCCGGCACCGCGGCCTCGCGCGCCGCGGCCAGCGCGTGCAGGCTGGAGACAGAAGCCGTGTCGTAGATCACGCCCTCGAATGCCGGGGGCAGCCGCACCAGCGACCGCAGCCACCCGAGAACGACTTCCTCGAGCTCGGTGGCCGACGGCGAGGTTCGCCAGAGCATGGCCTGCTGATTGAGAGCTGCCGCCAGGAGCTCCGCAAGTACGCCGGGACCGCTGGCCGAGATCGCGAAGTAGGCGAAGAAGCCCGGATGGTTCCAATGTGTCAGACCAGGCACGATCACCCGATCGAAGTCCGCGAGGATGGTGTCGATGGATTCGCCTTGCTCTGGGGCTTCCTCCGGCAGCGCCGCCCTGATCTCGCCTGGCCGAACCCGAGGCAGAATCGGATAGCGCTCACTTTCTTCGAGGTATCGAGCGACCCATTCGACCAGCGCATGGCCCGCACGCCGAAAGCTCTCTGGGTCCATGTCACGGGAGGGGTCAGACACGGGGGTAGTATACGGGGGCTAATGTTCAACCTCGATGGTAAACGGCTCCGTGAGGCGTACCGTGACGGTGGATCCGGAACGGAGCACGGCTGGCTCCACGCGCTGCGACATGGCAGCTGCCGTGCCGCCGCCCGCGCCTGCGGCCGCACCAATGGCCGCACCCTTGCCGCCACCCAGAATCGCGCCCAGGATCGCGCCACCGACAGCCGCCCCGCCGATCTTGGCCGTGCTCCTGTCCGATTGCGATGAACCTTCGCGGTAGATCGTCTCCGTTCGCAGCGGAAGCTCGGTGCCATCGTCCAGCACCACTGTGTGGAAGCGCACGCCGAGGCGCGCCCCGCCCTTCAGCCGGCTCCCCCGATCTACCTCCACGACCGAGCCGCGGAGCTCGGTCCCAGAGGGAATCGCGACGAGATCTCCCACCAAGACGTCGCGCGTGGCACGAGCCTCTATCCGATCCTCGACCTCCGCCGTGGCGCTCGAGACCGTGCTCTCGATACGGAGTCCTACTACCGAGTCGGGCTCGACGGTGACATCCTCTCGCCGCGGCACCTGCGGATTGATGAGGCCCTCTGGTTGCTCCAGAACGGCAACCGCTTCGGGGGAAGGCGCAACCGGCTCCACTGGCAGCGTTGCGACCCGGGCCACAGGCTCTTCAGAGCTGACGGGCGGCTCCGGTGCTTCGTCAACCGGACTTGCGGGCGCTGGCTCGCGCTCAGCTGGGTGGACTTCCTCGGGGCCCGGCTCCGTGCGCGTGCTCACCGGCCGCACGTCCGGCTCCGGCTCCCGTCGCCGACGGGTGCGCTCTTCGGCCGCCGCACGTCTCGCTCGCGGCGCTTCCTCTACCGCTGGCTTGCTCGACTCCCTCCGGCGAGCCTCGGCGGGAGGCGCAGCGGAATCACGTTCGCCGGCAGGTGCGGCCTCCTTCTGGAGATCGATGAGCGTGCCCTCGGTGGCCGCTGCCTTGGAAACGGCCTGGGGCGCCGCAGACGAAGACGCCGGCGCAGCAGCCACGGGTGCCGACCGCGCCATCTGACGCGTGGCCACGTAGCTGCCCACTCCAGCTGCCGCCACGCACCCCGCGATCAGGCCTGCAATTACGACGGGTCGAGACATGGTCGTCCTCCGCACTGTCGTGTGACGCAAGAGATGTGCCGGTGCGATCCGGTCCGGGTCGAATGGCTTACGATGTAATCTGACCTCTTGGTAGCCATGCTGTGGCCGAGATCTTCATCTACCGGGGACACGCTGTCCACTCCTCCGGAATCACCGTCGGACTCGCTTGGCAAGTTGAATGGTGCGGTGATTGCATCCGCCCAGAGCATGGTCAAGCCTCGCCGCGCTCCGTGGGGACGCGTGAGCCGACGGCTCTCGTCGGCGGTCCTGGCGCTGTTGCTGCTCGCAACGCCGGCGAGCGCGCTGACCCTCACCGAGATCATCGAGCTCAGCAAGGCTGGCGTGAGCGACGAGGTGCTCGTGGCCCTCATCGAAGTGGATGGCACTGCCTGGGACCTCACGCCCGAGCAGGTGGTCGAGCTGACGGAAGCCGGTATCAGCGAACGGGTTCTGCTGGCGCTCATCGACTCTGGCCGTGCGGCGCAACCGCCAGCGGAGCAGGCGCCGGCGCCAGAGCCCGAGCCACCGGTTTATGACGTTCCGGAGGTCACAATCGTCCCAGCGCCGGCCGAGCCGGCGCCCTTGCCGGAGGAGCCATTCTACGCGGACGCGCCAGGCTCGTCCTATGTCGTCGAGCAGTATGAAACCTTCGTTCCCGTGCCGGTGTTCGTGGATGTCCCCGACACGCGCCGCAAGCACCACGAACGGCCGCCAGACTCGAAGGACCGTTCCCCCGACGAGCGGCGCCATGCACGCGGACGGGACGACTCCCGCGACGACCACTCCCGCGACGAGGACCGTCCGGAGCGCCGCAACGAGCCACCCAGGGAGCGATGGGCGAGGGATTTACCGAGGTCGGGGATCCCCGCGTCCGAGCAACCCCACTATCGGGATCACAGTCGAGATTTGGGCGCCCGCGACCTGCGTGCCTTGAAGCGGGCGCATCTCGACGAGAGCAAGGACGACGGCTCCTCGTCGGGCGCTTCGAGCTCCAGCTCCGATTCCGCCTCGGACCGCGCGTCGAGCTCCAAACGCCGCCGGTGAACGGACCCCGCGCGCTACCTACCCAAGGCTCCGCATAGAATGACTGGTCGAGGGCGAATCGCGGGATTCGCCAGATCGGGCACGAGTGCCGTGAAGCGTACCACCGACGTCATCGTCATTGGCGCGGGCGTGATTGGCTGCGCCGTCGCCTACGAAATGGGCCGACGCGGCTTGAAGGTCCACGTGTGTGAG
>JBOGIN010000984.1:0-2367 GCA_050742275.1 Vicinamibacteraceae bacterium | reverse complement strand
GCTCCGCGCGGCCGCGGTCGTGCGAGTCCAGAATGGGGCGCGTCCGGCCGGCGTCGTGGTCGTCAGCGATTACCTCACCGGCGAGCTCGCGCGCCACGCGCGCGGCATCGTTGGCGCTTACGAAGGCTATCAGCAGCTCCGCGTGCTCAAACGGCCGCTCGAAGGGGTGTATCTCTCCTTCTTCTTGATGATGACGCTGTTCATCCTCGTCAGCGCGACCTGGATGGGGCTGTATCTGGCGAAGCGGATTACTCGTCCCATCAACATGCTCGCCGCCGGCGCCCGAGCAATCGGCGCCGGGGACTTCGACCACCGGATAGAGCCGGAGACGGTCGACGAATTCGGATCGCTGGTCGATGCCTTCAACACGATGGCCGGCGAGCTTGCCGCGAGCCGGGAGAAGCTGGACGGGTCACGCGTGGAGCTGGAGCGCAAGAGCGTGGAGGCGGAGGGACGGCACCGCTACATCGAGACGATCTTGAAGCGCATTGCCACGGGTGTGATGTCGGTGGACAGCAGCGGCACGATCAGCACGATGAACAGCGCCGCCGCGCGACTGCTTACCCTCGACGCGAGCGCGGTGGGGCGGCCGTACGCCGCGGTGTTCGCACGCGCCGATCTCGCGCCGCTCGCCGATCTCGGCCGACTCCGGCGGCGTCAGCAGGAAGCGGGCGGCGGCCAGGAGGTCGCGCTCGAGCGGGACGGCCATGAGATCCATCTCGCCGTGGCGGCGACGCCGCTGCGCGAGTCGAACGGCGCTGCGGGCACCATTCTGGTGCTCGACGATGTCACACCGCTCATCCGGGCGCAGCGCGTCGCGGCCTGGCGCGACGTGGCCCGCCGTCTTGCGCACGAGATCAAGAACCCGCTGACGCCGATCCAGCTCGGCGCGGAGCGGCTCCGGAGACATTTCACCGACGCACCGGAGCCCACGCGCGCGCTCGTCGAGGAGTGCTCGTCGATGATCGCGGTCGAAGTGGAGTCGCTGAAGTCCCTCGTCGACGAGTTCTCGCAGTTTGCACGAATGCCGGCGCCTCGGACGGTGCCCTCGGACCTGCATGCGCTGCTGGACGATGCCCTGGCGCTGTACAGCGGCATCATGGAGGGCGTGGTGATCGTGCGGCGGTATGGGGAAGGCGTGCCGCTGGTCCGCGTCGATGCGGAGCAGTTCAGGCGTGTCGTCATCAATCTCGTCGACAACGCGGTGGATGCGCTCACGCGGCAGAATGGCCTTCGGCCCGCAGACGCGGAAGGCGTCGTCACCATCGAGACCGCGCACGACCCGACACATGCCGTTGTGCGTCTCGTCATCGCGGACAATGGCCCCGGCATTCCAGAAGGGGATCTCGCCAAGCTGTTCATGCCGTACTACTCGACCAAGCGCCGGGGCAGCGGCCTCGGCCTCGCGATCGTGCGGCGGATCGTTGTCGAGCATGGCGGTAACATCGAGGTGGGTGAGAACGTGCCGTCCGGCGCGCGCTTCACGATCGAGGTACCCTGTTGACGGGCAAGGCCCAGCACCGCTAGGACCCGCATGAAGCCGACGCTTCTGATCGTGGACGATGAGGCCGGCGTGCGCTCCGCGCTGCGCGGCGTGCTGCGCGACGAGGGGTACCTGGTCGAGATGGTCGCGACCGGCGAAGCGTGTGTCGAGGCAGCGGCGTCGCGTCGGTTCGACGTGGTCCTGCTCGATGTGTGGCTGCCGGGGATCGACGGCCTAGTAACGCTGGAGCAGCTTCGCGAGCGGCACATCGATGCCGCCGTCGTCATGATCTCGGGCCACGGCAGCATCGAGTCGGCCGTGCGCGCCATCAAGATGGGCGCCTTCGACTTCATCGAAAAGCCGCTCTCCCTCGAGAAGACCGTCCTCGTCGTCCGCAATGCGCTGCGGCAGCGCCAGCTCGAAGCGGAGAACCGCGCCCTGCGCGCGCACGTCGACCGCCGGCACGTGATGGTCGGCGAGAGCTTCGTGATGCGGCAGCTCCGCGAGCAGATCGCCATGGCGGCGCCCACCAACGGCCGTGTGCTCGTCTACGGCGAGAACGGCACCGGGAAGGAGCTGGTCGCGCGCAGCATGCACGCGCTCAGCCGCCGTCGCGACGGGCCCTTCGTGGAGGTCAACTGCGCGGCGATTCCCGAGGAGCTCATCGAGAGTGAGCTGTTTGGCCATGTGAAAGGGGCATTCACGGGGGCGGTGAGCGATCGGCGTGGCAAGTTCGAGGCGGCCGACGGCGGCACGATCTTTCTCGACGAGATCGCCGACATGAGCCTGAAGACCCAGGCCAAGGTGTTGCGGGCCTTGCAGGAGGAAGTGGTCGAACCGGTCGGCGGCACCACGACGGTGAAGGTCGAGGTGCGGGTGATTGC
>JBOGIN010000983.1:0-9346 GCA_050742275.1 Vicinamibacteraceae bacterium | reverse complement strand
GGCATCAACTCCGACATCGCCACCACCGTGCGCGACACGCGCCTCTTCTGGAAGGAAGAGACGCTGCTCACCAACCAGCTGGTCGGTGATCACAACCTGACGGGACTCGGCAACAGCCGCATCGACTGGCGCGTGGCGTACGCCCGGGCCGATCGTGACGAGCCGGACCTGCGCCAGACGCTGTACGAGTTCCAGAACGGCGAGTTCGTTCTGGCCGACGAGTCGCAGAGCGGCTTCCGCATGTTCAACACGCTCGACGACCAGAGCGTGGACGTGGCGCTCAACTGGAGCCTGTATACGACGAACTGGGCTGACCTCCCGATGATGTTCAAGTTCGGGCCTTCGTTCGTGCGGCGTGAGCGCGACTTCAGGTCGCGTCGCTTCCGCTTCGTGCCGCTCGTGACGTTCAGCGCCGACCGCGCGCTCTCGCCCGAGGAGCTGTTCACGCCGGCCAACATTGGACCGGAAGACTCGTTCGAGATCCGAGAAGAGACGCGCGCCACCGACACCTACGACGCGAATCAGGACATCTATGGCGGGTACGGCATGATCGATCTTCCGCTGTCGAGTCAGCTCCGGGTGGTCGGCGGCGTGCGCGTTGAGCGCTTCGAACAGACCGTCGACACGTTCGATCCCTTCAGCCTTGCCACCCAGCTCGAGCTCATTCGCTCGGAGCTCGAGACCACCGACGTCCTGCCTTCCGTCAATCTCATCTACGCGCTGACATCGTCGACGAACCTGCGCGTGGGCGCGAGCCAGACCGTCAACCGGCCGGAGTTTCGTGAGCTGGCGCCGTTCGAGTTCACCGACGTCGTTGGTGGACGATCTGTCGTCGGTAACCCGGATCTGCAGCGGGCGCTCATCCGCAACTTCGACGTGCGCTGGGAGTGGTTCCCGGGAGCCGAAGAAGTGCTCGCCGCGAGCTTCTTCGTCAAGCAGTTCGAGGATCCCATCGAGCGCATCGTCCAGCCCACCGCGCAACTCCGCACGTCGTACACGAACGCTGAATCCGCTCGCAACGTCGGGATCGAGCTCGAGGCGCGCAAGGCGCTGACACCCTGGCTGGTGGCTGGCGTCAACTACACGTTCGTCGATTCGGAGATCGAGCTGTCGCCGGCCGCGCAGCAGGTGCAGACCTCGCTCACGCGCCCGTTGGCCGGCACGTCGAAGCATCTGTTCAACGCGCTCGGGGAGGTGCGGTTCGCAGAACGGTCGTCGCTGCGCGTGCTCTACAACTTCTTCGGCGACCGCATCGTGGACGTCGGCTCGGAGGGGCTGCCGGACATCATTCAAGAGGATCGCGGCGGTGTCGACGTCGTGTTCTCGCACCAACTCGCTGGACGGCTGAACCTTCGGGTCGCAGGGGTCAATCTCATCGACGACCCTTTCGACTTTACACAGGGCGGCCTGCTGCAGCGCCGCTACGAGACGGGACGGACGTTCACCTTCTCCCTGGGGCTGAGCGCGTTCTGAGCTGTGCTGCGCGGTGTGCCCGCGCGGCCTGAAGGCCGCGCGCTACGTTCAGCAACGGTGATATTGACCATGAAGGACACGAAGATCTTCACCACGAAGGACACGAAGGACACGAAGGAGAAATCAGATTGGTCTTCTTCGTGCTCTTCCCGTCTTCGTGCTCTTCGTGTTCTTCGTGGTTAGATTCTTCGTGTTCTTCGTGGTTGTCTTGGGAGGTCTTATGCGTCGGTTCAGATCGATTCTCGTCCACGCGAGCGCGATCAGCGCCCTGGCGGTAACCCTGGCACCACGCGCGGCTACGCAGGTAGAGGTGCCCGGCATTGACAAGCCGGTCGTCGTCGTGAGCGGCCGCATTACGAGCGACACGACCTGGGAAAACGACCAGTACCACGTGTTGCGTGGTACCGTCTTCGTCGAAGGGGGGGCGCGGCTCACCATCGAGCCGGGCACGACGATCGTCGGCGAGACCGCCACGGTCGGAACGCTCGTGATCGCGCGCGGCAGCCGCATCATCGCGAACGGCCGGCGCGACGCTCCCATCGTCTTCACGAGCGATCAGCCGGCTGGGCAGCGCGCCCGCGGCGACTGGGGCGGCTTGATCGTCAACGGCCGGGCGCCGCTCAATGTGTCCGGAGGTGAAGCGATCGGCGAAGGCGACACCGGCGTCTACGGCGGCGACGACCCGAACGACAACAGCGGCATCCTCCGCTACGTGCGCGTCGAGTTCGCCGGCATCGAGTTCAGCCCCGACAACGAGCTGAACGGCATCGCGTTCCAGGGTGTCGGACGCGGCACGGTCATCGATCATGTCCAGGTGAAGATGAACAAGGACGATGGCGTCGAATTCTTCGGCGGAACCGCTGACGCGAAGCACCTCGTGCTCACGAGCATTGGCGACGACAGCCTCGACTGGACGGACGGCTGGACCGGGCGGCTGCAGTTCGTCGTCGCTCAGCAGCGGGGAGACGACGGGAACAACGGGATCGAGGCGGACAACAGCGGCGACAACAACAATCTCCGGCCGCGATCCAACCCGACCATCTACAACGTCACGTTCATCGGCGACCCCGATAGCAACGAGGGCAGCGAAAGCGACAACGGGTGGCTCATCAGAGAAGGCACG
The DNA here is from genome assembly GCA_050742275.1 of Vicinamibacteraceae bacterium. Lineage (GTDB taxonomy): Bacteria > Acidobacteriota > Vicinamibacteria > Vicinamibacterales > Vicinamibacteraceae > WHTT01. Next base: position 6,750 of record JBOGIN010000983.1, on the reverse strand, counting down.
GCTGGCACCTTCCGCAACTTCATCGTCATGGGCTTCAAGGAGTGGGGGATCGCCGTCGATCAGACGGCCACCGTTCAACAGATCCGAGGCGGCAGCCTGACGCTGGGCAACGGCATCCTGTTCCAGAACGGTGTGGCGGAGGGGTTCGGTCATTTCGACGAGGACGCGGCGCCGTTCTTTGCCGGCAACTCGACGATCCGAATCGGCGACCCAGGGCTGACTGCTCCCTACAACCACGAGAACCCGAACTATCGCCCGCGCGGCGCCGCCACGCTCGCCGGCGGACAGCTCGCACCCGCCACGCCGCCCAACGACGGCTTCTTCGAGGTCACGACGTACATCGGGGCGTTGAGCCCCGATCCGGCTCAGGACTGGACCCGCGGCTGGACCAACTTCGAACAACGGTGAACGCGCGCCACGTGAATGCCTTGCGCGTCGCGCAGGGCATTCTCACCCTCCTCGTCTGCACGGCCTGCGCCAACGGCGGCGGCGGTCGCTCGCACGTTGCGCTGTCCCCCGCCTATCCGACGCCCGAGCGCCTCGCGCGGGCCGTGCTCGACGCCTTCCGCGAGCGGGACCGGGCGAAGCTCGCGCGCCTCGTGCTGTCCGAGACCGAGTTCCGCGATGCGATCTGGCCGGACCTGCCGGCGAGCCGCTCCGGACGCAACCTGCCGGTCGACTATGCGTGGGGGCAGCTCAAACAACGGAGCGACGGCGCGCTTGCGGCGCTCTTCGGCCGGCACGCCGGCCAGCGATACGACTTCGTCCGCATCGAGTTCACCGGCTCGGCGAGCGAATACGGTTCCTTCACGGTTCAGCGGCGCTCGCTCATCACGGTCCGCGATGCGAACGGAGGCGAGCAACGTCTCCGGCTCTTTGGATCAGCCGTGATCCACAACGGGCAATGGAAGGCGTTCAGCTACGTGGTCGATTGAGGATCGACGGCGCGAGGGGCATCATCGTCACGCACGAAGAACCCCAAGAGGAGAAACGGATAGTACCAGTTGACGTAGAGGCCCGTGCCGTGGATCTTCCATAGCTGTGTGCCGATGGCGAGCGCCCCGGTGAGCAACGCGAGCTGGATGGGCGTGCGTCCGCGCGCGAGAAAGAACGCTCCGGTGGCAAACCCAGCAAAGATGAGAAACATCGGGCTGGTGTTGAACTGGCCGGGAACGAGCGGCTCGCGAAGCAGCGCGCGCACGCCGTCCCGTAAGCCCCAGAAGCCGAACGGGCTCGAGCCGTACGCCGCTGGATCCTGCTGATGTCCCTGCGTGTCGTGCAGGATCGTGCCGATCACGCCTCGTCCGTCCGCGGGCTGCGATCGTAGCAGTACCGGCACGCCGATCAGGAGGCTCACGAGTGCGAGGCCTCCGACGAATCGGACAGTCGCGGCACGATTCTTCCAGTAATACCCAAGCCACGCCGGGATGAAGAACGCCGGGTAGAACAGCGTGGCCACACCGGTGGCGAGGAGCGCGCCTGCCACGATTGGCCGGCTCAGCGCCGCAAACGCCAGTAGCGTCACCGATGGCGCGGCAATGTGCGAGATGAAGGTGATTCCACCGCTCATTTCTCGGTCACCACCCACGCCCATCACGTACGCGCTGCCACAATATAGGGCCGCGAGTCCCCAGGCCACCTGGCTCCCCGCGAGCTTCCACGCCGCGAGGATCAATGCCGTGACGCCGATCAGATGGAACGACACGGTGGTGAGCTGTGTCGCCAGCACGGGGGGAAGGTAGTAGGGCTGGGCCGCAAGGTCAGGTCGGCCAGGTATATTCGGGTTGACCGGCTCCGGATCCAGCATGATCTGGAATGGGAGGTGCGCCAAGTAGAAGACGGGGCTATAGGTCGCGCCAGGTGTGCCGGTCAGCAGCGGATCGCCATAAGGAAACATGCGTGTTTCCCGTAGACGCTGAGCTCCCAAATTGCTGTAGAACCCCGCATCGTCAGGCGGCCGCAACAACGCGATGAGCACGTTGCACGTGAGCAGCAACAGTGTGAGAACGACGAGGGCGCGCACCGGCAAGTTGGGTCGCCAGGCGTCGGTGTGCGGCCGGCGCATCCGCCAGAGCGCGCGAGCGAGCAGGAAGAGCCCCACCACAACGATCGCGGTAAACACCCAGTCCATCACGCGAAAGTACGTCGGGTCGCGCAGGAGGTCGAAGAAGCGGATGATGTTAAACTTCAGGAATCCGGTGACCAGCAGCGCCAGCAGCTCGACGTTCCTTGCGCTGAATGGCCGGGTGAAATCGAATGCGACCGTGAACGCCACGATGACCGCAATCCAAAGGATCCCTCCCTGCGCGGGGAGCAGCCGGCGCAGAAAGTCACCGCCCGTGGGACCGAGCAAATCCGACCAGACGTTCTCCAAGGCGCGGCTTCCCGAGTGGACCTGCGAGAGCTCGTCGAATCGTGGCGTCTCGAGCTGACGAGGGGTGAGGCGCTCCCGGTCCGGTGGGTTGGCAGCTTGGGCGGAGGCCGCGTTGGAGAGCAGCAAGAGCACGACGCCCGTCAAGACGGCCACGCAAGCACAGCGTATGGCCCGCCGGCAGCGCCACGCACGGCCCGTCATTCTCTCGACCACTCGTTCACCTCTCTCCAAGCTCCAACCTCCGGTCTCGAGCTCAAACTCGAAGCTCACAGCTCACAGCCCACAGCTCCCTACGTCAACCCCATTTCGGGTCGTCGCAGGCGTGCAGTCAGGCGTGCGACACGTGCGCGGCCAGTCCGCGCTTCGAGCCGAACGGCGTCGCGTGAGATCTCTGCCACGGAGTCGAGAGACACCAAGACCGCGTCGAGCACTTGACGCAGTGGCGCCGGCAGATCCTCGGCCAATCGATAGTGTACCCAAAGCCCCTCCCGACGGGTGCCGACGAGCCGTGCGCGCCTGAGATACGCCAAATGACGTGAGGCCTTGGGCTGCGGGATCTTCAGCGATTCGTGGATGTGGCACACGCACACCTCACCCTCCTTCAGCAGTGCGAGGATGCGGAGTCGCGTCGGCTCTGCAACCGCCGTCAGCAGCTCCGCGACCCGCTCCAGCGGCACGCCTGCGTCAGCGCTTGCGCCTGTTTCAGGGGGCTCCATTGATTCCTCCTCGATTGCCATGCAGCAGGCGGCAGTATATATTCGTCGTGGCCGATGTGTCATCACTCGTCGCTTTCAGAGCTCGAGACTCCCAGCGATGGATCTCGTGATTTTCGCCTGCGTCCATAGCGCCGGCCGATCGCAAATGGCAGCGGCCTTCTTCAACGCGCAAGCGGATCCCTCGCTCGCTCGCGCCGTTGCAGCCGGCACGGAGCCCGCCGCACGGGTTCATCCCATCGTCGTAGAGGCAATGCGTGAGGCCGGCATTGATCTGGCCGATGCCCGGCCACGGCTGCTGACCGAAGCGGGCGCAAGCGGGGCGAGCCTGCTCATCACGATGGGATGCGGCGAGCGCTGCCCGGTCGTGCCCGGCCTGGAGGTGCACGACTGGGACCTGCCGGATCCGAAAGACAAGGCGCTGGACGAGGTCAGGGCTATTCGGGATCAGGTCCGCGCGCGGGTCGAGGCGCTGCTGGCGGCGCGCCGGTGGCGGGATTAGCCATGTCGGATAATGCACCCGATGCGCTCCCTTTGGCTGTACGCAGCGATTCTGGCCGCCGCCATGGTGACGCTAAAGCTGCTGGTCCTGCTGGTGCAGCCGCACATGGCCTTCCTTCCCTTCCGGGGCGAGGACGAAACTCCGGCCGACCACCACTGGGAACACGAAGCAGTCACCATTACGACGCGGGACGGTGAGCGGCTGCGCGCCTGGTGGCTCCCACATCCGGCGCCGCGCGCGCAGGTGGTGTACTTTCACGGCAACGGCGGCAACCTCTCCATCTGGTGCAGCATCCTCGTTGAATTGGCGCGGCGTGGCTTCAGCGTGCTCGCGGTCGACTACCGCGGCTACGGCCTCAGCACGGGAGCCCCCTCGGAACAAGGTCTTTACGCCGATGTGGACGCCACGGTCCGCTATTTCATCCGAGATCGGCGCCAGCCAGATCTGCCGGTGATCTATTGGGGGCGTTCACTGGGGGCGACGATGGCGGCGCGTGCCGCACACGGCGTGCCGCCGGACGGCCTGGTGATTGAAGCTGGCTTTGCCGACATCCACGCCCTGTTCAGTCGCAATCCCATCATGTGGTCGCTGGCATGGCTCTCGAGCTATCGCTTTCCGACAGCGCGCTGGCTCAACGGCGTGACCTGTCCTATTCTGGCGCTCCACGGGACGGCGGACTCGGTGGTGCCCTTTCGAGTGGGCCGCAACCTGTTCGAGCGCATCGCATCACCGCGCAAGCGCTTCCTGGCCATTGATGGCGGCGACCACAATGACCCCGTGCCGCGCCAGGCCGAGCGCTACTGGCACGCCGTGGAACAGCTCGTCACGGAGGCCACAACTGCTGCCTCGAGCCAGACAAGATAGGAATCCGCCCCGTTTCCAGTTTCCCGTTTCCTGTTTCCTGACCTGTGTGACATCCAATTAACCGAGATTTAACCGGACTGTCACGGGCAGGTAACGAGCCTTCGATATCTTCTCGCTAGTTGTCTTCTTCATCCTGCCTGGGAGCGTCGCCGTGATCCAAGCCACGATGTCTCGAGCTAGCCAGCCGGAACCGGACCCTTTGACCGATAGCCGCACGCGGATTCTCGTGGTCGAAGACGAGCAAGATCTCGCCGATTTGATCCGGCATGCGCTGGAGCGCGAGAAACACATGATCGTCGACACGGTCACGAGCGGCGACGCGGCCCTCCAGCTCGTAGCGCAGCGCATCCCTGACCTGATCCTCCTGGATCTCAACCTACCCGGCGTCGATGGATTCGAGGTTTGCCGGCTGCTGCGCGCCCGTCCCACGACGTCGCACGTGCCCATCATCATGCTCACCGCGCGGGCTGGCGAGCCGGATCGCATCGCGGGTCTCGATCTCGGCGCCGACGATTACATCGTCAAGCCCTTCAGCCTGCGCGAGCTGGCGGCGCGGGTGCGTGCCGTGCTGCGCCGCCGGCAGCCCCAGGCGGCGTCGCCGTTGAGCCTCTATCGCGGCAAGCACCTCGTGGCCGATTTCGAGGCTGTCGCCGTCCAAGTGGATGGACAGGCCGTGCGCCTCACGCGCCGCGAGTTCGAGCTGCTTCGCTGTCTCGTGGAAAACAGGAATCGCGTGCTGTCGCGCGATCGGCTCCTCGAGATCGTGTGGGGCTACGATCAGTTCATCGAGACGCGCTCCGTTGACGTGCACATCGGCCGCCTGCGCGCCAAGCTCGGCGCCGCGGGCAATCAGATAGAGACCGTTGTCGGCCTCGGCTATCGATTCATCGAATAACAGGCGTCAGGGGCCAGGGGTCAGGCGTCAGCAGGCTCCAGGCCTGACACCTACTGTCCCCTGACGCCTGACTCCTGACGCCTGTGATATCGTGAGGAGAAGAGCCGTCGAGAAGGTATGCCTCCGATCGATCCTGTTCCTGGGTCAGCATCTCAACGCGCAGAGCAAGCCTCACCGGGACACGGCTTAGCTCTCGTTCAGCCTCGCATCACAACCCGCGCGCGAAGCCGGCGCCGAGGCGAGGCGCCCGCGCACCTGCCGGCGCCCGACTGGAGCCACGTCGATCCGCACAACCTCAGCGACCCGGCTCTCTACATCAACCGAGAGCTGAGCTGGCTCGAATTCAACGACCGTGTGCTCGATCAGGCGCGCGATGCGGCACACCCGTTGCTCGAGCGTGTGAAGTTCCTGGCCATTGCCGCGAACAACCTGGACGAGTTCTTCATGGTCCGCGTGGCGACCCTCTTGAAGAAGTACCGCGCGGGCATCGAAGACGTGTCCCCCGACGGCCTGCACACCGAGCAGCAGCTCCAGGCAGTCCGTCTGCGGGCCGGTCAGATGTTCACCGAGATGACCGCCTGCTGGCGCGAGACCTTACGTCCGCTGCTGGCGGGCATTGGCGTTCACTTCCTGGAGCCGAAGGACTACACACCGGAAATCGAGGCCTTCCTCGCCGCGTCGTTCAAGCGAGAGATCTTCCCGGTGCTCACGCCGCTGGCCTTCGATCCGGGCCACCCGTTCCCCTACATCTCGAATCTGAGCAAGAATCTGGCCGTCGTCGTCAAGCACAACGGACGCACCAAGTTCGCCCGCGTGAAAGTGCCGGATGTGCTGCCGCAGTTCGTGCAGATTCCAGACAACCTGGCGCCGAAGCCGGGGACGACGTTCGCGTTCCTGGAGGATGTCATCCGCGCGAACGTGCAGGAGCTGTTTCCGGGCACAGAGGTGCAGGAAACGCACCTGTTTCGCATCATCCGCGACACCGACATGGTGATCCAGGAGGACGAAGCCGACGACCTTCTGGAGTCGGTCGATCGAAGCCTCAAGCAACTGCGCTACGGCGCGCTCTCGTTGTTGCAGGTCGAGAACGACATGCCGCGGCGTGTCCTCCGCATCCTCATCGAGAACTTCGAGGTCGATGAGGAGGCGGTGCTGCGAACGGTCGATCGGCTGGGATTCCGCGACTGTATGGAGCTCACGCGCCTGCACCTGCCGCAGTTCAAGGACCCGCCGTTCTCGCCGCGCGTGCTCTGGCCGAATCCCGACAGCGACCTGTTCGACCAGCTTCACTACGAAGACCAGCTCCTCCACCATCCGTTCGACTCATTCGCCTCCGTCGAGTCGTTCCTGAAGGTGGCGGTGACGGATCCACAAGTGGTCGCCATCAAGATGACGCTCTATC
>JBOGIN010000982.1:0-4622 GCA_050742275.1 Vicinamibacteraceae bacterium | reverse complement strand
GCGCAAATCGACCAAGCGCTCGCGTGCCGTCTCGAAAGGCCTGAAGCGTGAGAGCCGTCGGACGGCGTCGAGCGCCGCCCTCTCGCGCCAGGCGAAGCGCACGGCGGGGCGAAAGAGCACCGCGAAGCGCAAGAAGTGAACCCGTGTGAGCATGAAAGGAGACACACCGTGGCACAGCTTCTTGGCGGCAAGAACATAGCGGTACTGGTGACCGACGGATTCGAACAGGTCGAGCTGCTGGAGCCCAAACGGGCGCTGGAAGAGGCAGGCGCAACCGTGCACGTCCTGGCGCCGAAATCGAGCACCGTGCGGGGCTGGAATCACACGGAATGGGGCGAGTCGGTGCCGGTGGATCGCGAGGTAGGGGACGTGTCGGTCAACGACTACGACGCGTTGTTGCTACCTGGCGGCGTCATGAGTCCAGATCACCTCCGTATGGACAACAGGGCGGTCGCGCTCGTGCGGGAGTTCTTCGATCAGGCGAAGCCCATCGCGTCGATCTGCCACGGTCCCTGGACACTCGTCGAGGCAGACGTCGTTCGCGGCTACCGCGTGACCTCTTACGGCTCGCTCAAGACGGATCTCATCAACGCGGGCGCAGACTGGGTCGACGAGCCGGTCGTGGTCGATCGCGGGCTGGTCACATCACGCAAGCCAGACGACATCCCTGCGTTCAACCGCAAGATGATCGAGGAGTTCGCAGAGGGTCTCCACGGCGTCGCGGGCCACCGCGAGCCGAGCGGCGCTCGCATACACGGGTGACGAGAGGAGACAACGGGAGGAGGGCCGCGATGATCCGCAAGCTCAAGTCTGGCGACTATCGTCTTTACTCGAGAAAGGCGGATCCCCGAACGGGACGTCGCCGAAAATCTCGGCACGTTCAAGACCCGCGCGGACGCGGAGAAGCATGAACGGGCGGTCCAATTCTTCAAGCGTCGAGGCTAGCAGAAGAACGATGTCCAAGAAGACGACGAAGAAGCGGTGGGTGAGGCACGTCAGACGGACTCGACCTCGCCGCCTCCAGGCACATTCAAAGGCTCGGCACGTCAGATTGCCAAGACGATGGCCCGTAAGGACGTCTCACCGAAGGGGTCGGGCTCTGGCGTCAGGATGATTCAGTACTACATCACCGGGCGGGCAAGAGCCTGTCGCCAAGCCGTCGTAGAGAGCTGGAGCCGCGAAGAAGCTCCTCCAAGAGAAACGCTGATGGCGCGAAAGCGGAAACCAGAGAGCTTGCACGAGCGGCGATCGCGCGCGGCCGGTAAATCGGGCCACCTCGCGGGACCGCGGCGACCACCGTCGCTCCTGCCCCCGGAGCCGGTGAACGGAGTCGTGCCGCCCGAGCCCAGCATGCCAGATGGAGGCGGGCGACGCCTGCCCACGACCATCTTGGCGTGGAGCGATGGCGCTCAACCGCTCGACGCGTGCGGCATTTCAGCCGATGACGGGGATCCGGGCCTCATCGGCGCGCCGTCAGATTCGACCGAGGCCGTTACGCGGGTTTGTGGCGGCAATCGCCAAGCACCGCCATATCCTACGGGAAACCAATCCACCGCGCGTGTGAGTGTCACACGCATGCGACAAATCACCACCACGACCAAGGAGATCGATCATGGCTGAAGCAGGCACGCTCCACGTCGCATTTATCGACGAACTGCGGGACACCTACGATGCAGAGAAGCAGCTGACGAAGGCGTTGCCGAAGCTGGCCAAGGCTGCGACAAACCCGAAGCTGCGGCAGGCCTTCGAAACGCACTTGCAGGAAACGCAGGGACGGATCGAACGGCTCGAGCAGGTGTTCGCCAGTCTCGACGAGAAAGTGCGCGGCAAGCATTGCGACGGCATCGCCGGCATCATCGAAGAAGGCAAGTCCATCATGGATGAGGACTTCGATGAAGTGACGATGGACGCCTGCCTGATTGCGGCAGGCCAGCGGGCGGAACACTACGAGATGGCGGCGTACGGCACCTTGGTCGCGTGGGCACAAACGATGGGTCACCGCGACGCCGCGAGGCTCCTGCAGCAGACGTTGGACGAAGAGAAGGCTGCTGACAAGAAGCTGTCGGGTCTCGCGGAGAGCGGCATCAACCAAGGCGCCGCCGACGCCGCACACCCTGACGAGGCGCCCGCAGCGGTCGGCGCTCGTGCACGGAAGACGCCGGCGAAGGCCACCCGTCGTCGCTAACGAGCGGCTCCGCTTGCATCGTAGTGCTGATTCAGTTGCTACGGCCGACGGTGACTGCGGCCGGTGTGGACCAATCGGACCGCGCCGCTCGCCCAGCCGCGCCAGGAACTCGTCGCGCGGTTCAAGGAACTCATCGCCTCCGTGCGTTCACCGGCCAAGGGGCTGTGGACGTCGCTCGTCATGGTGGAAGTGGTGACCGAGGCAGTCGACCGAGCGTGGTGGCATTGTGCGGCAGCGGCCGGACGACCTGTCGATGCGCTACTCGCCAACGCCGGACATGGGTTGGGTCGCTCATTTCTGGATCAGGAGTTCGCATACGTGCGCCACGGCATTGATACCAATGTCACGGGCACCGTGTACCTCGTGCAACTCGTGGGTCGGGCAATGCGTAGCCGCCACCAAGGTCGGGTCCTGTGAGGAGGATGAGATGACGTTGAGAGCGGACGAGACAACCCCATACTGGTCCGCATCCGCCACGTTCCCGCAATTTGCCGCGATCGCCGACAACACGGTTGCCGACGTCGTGGTCGTCGGCGGGGGGATCACGGGTCTAACCACGGCATACCTCTTGGCGAAGGCGGGCAAACGCGTGGTACTGCTCGAGCGAAGCCGCTGCGCCACTACCGACACGGGACACACAAGTGCCCATCTGACCATGGTGACCGACGCGCGCCTTGGCAAACTCGCCAAACGGTTCGGTCGCGATCATGCGCAAGCCGTCTGGGATGCCGGGTTCGCGGCGATTGCCCAAGTCGACCAGACCATTCGAGACCATGAGATCGATGCAGGCTTCGCGTGGGTCGATGGGTATCTCCATGCGCCGTTGAAGGAGGACCCGAGCGGCCACACGGCCGGACTCCAAGAGGATGCGACTGTGGCGCGCGATTTGGGATTCGATGCGGAGTACGTCGATGCGATTCCCGTCGTGCTGCAGCCGGCGGTGCGCTTCGAGGGGCTAGCCCGGCTCCATCCCCGCAAGTACCTCGCGGCAGTCTGCGAGTTATTGGTCGCGCTGTGCGGGAGTATTTACGAGCACTCCGAGGCCAAGGAGTTTATCGACCAACCTCGGGCAGTCAAGGCCAATGGCCACACGGTGACATGCGAGGACGTCGTCATTGCGACGCACAGTCCACTGGTCGGCCTGACGGGAATGGCCGGTGCGACACTCTTCCAAACCAAGCTGGCCCTGTACACCAGCTATGTCATCGCCGGGCGTGTGCCACGCAACATGGTGCCCGATGCCTTGTGGTGGGATACCGCGGATCCATACCGCTACCTCCGGGTCGACCCGCAGCGAGATCACGATCTCTTGATCTTTGGCGGTGAGGATCACAAGACGGGACAGCAAGACGATACCGAGGCGTGCTATCGACGCCTCGAAGATCGCCTGGCCGCGATGGTTCCCGGCATCGAGCTCACGCATCGGTGGTCGGGTCAGGTCATCGAGACGCCGGACGGTCTCCCCTACATTGGCCAGAGTGCCGAGCACCAGTACTCCGCGACCGGATATGCGGGAAATGGTCTGACATTTGGGACTCTCGCGGGCATGATGATGTGCGACGCGATTCTCAACCGTCCGAACCCGTGGACTGACCTCTTCGACCCCAATCGGAAGGCGTTCACGCGCGGCGTGTGGGAATACCTCAAGGAAAACGCAGACTATCCGTACTACCGGATTCGCGATCGGTTCGCGGGAGCGGAGGCCCGCTCGATTCGAGCCGTGAAGCGCGGTCAAGGCAAGGTGATCGAACGCAACGGCATCAAGGTCGCTGCGTACCGGGATGTAGCTGGTGCAATCACGCTGCGCTCCGCCACGTGCACGCACATGGGATGCGTCGTGGGGTGGAACACGGCAGAGCGCACCTGGGACTGTCCCTGCCACGGCTCGCGATTTAGACCGGATGGCGCCGTCATCTCGGGTCCGGCGGAGTCGCCGCTGCCATCGGTCGAATGACATGTCGATGGAACCGTCCCGCCCTCATCGCCATGACGATGTAAATGCGGTTGTGCGCGGCTACCTGCGGGATCTCGCGATGGCGCAGGCGACGCAAGCGAAGATGTTCGGGTACAAGTGCGCGACCAGCGGCGATCTTCAGGCTCGAGCACGCGTTGACCGATCTGCGAGACGCCCGCCTCGTCGCGATTGCGAGACCTCATGGAAATGACTCGAGCGATTTCATGTATGCGACAACGTCGACCGCGTCCTGGCGGGTCATTCGGAACCGCGGCATCGGCGGCCTGAGCCGTTGGCCGTTTCGGCCGATCGCCCCCTGGGTCAGCAGACGTATGGCGAGCTCCTCCGTGTAGCCGGGGAGACCGCGATTGCGTGGCGCTTGAATAGCCCATGTTCATGCTGAACGAGCCAGAAGAACAACAGCAGGATGGCCGCCAGCAACGCGTAGGTGACGGCAATCAAGCGTTGAAGCTGGATAGACGT
>JBOGIN010000981.1:0-4975 GCA_050742275.1 Vicinamibacteraceae bacterium | reverse complement strand
GAGGAGGAGGAGTGGGGTGCTGATGTCGCTGACGAGCGTCTCGTGAAGTGGCCAGGCAGTAAAGGTGGTGCCGGCATTCGAGTCCGGAAAGCGTTTTCCGAGACGCTGGCCGACCAGACGTAGCTCGGCTTGCGCCGCTTCCAAGCTCACGCCTGCCCGGAGCCGAGCCAGGACAGGCACGTAACGTCCTTCCCGTACTCCCGGCAACCAGTAGTGTTTGGGATCGTACACCTGTGGCACCCAAAGCGCCGAGTGACTCGGAAAGTCGAAGCCCGGCGGCATAATGCCCACCACGGTGAACGAGATTCCATCGATCTGGACTGCTCGCCCAAGCACACGTCGATCACCGCTGAAATGCTGCTGCCATAATCCGTAACCAAGCATCACAACGCGCTCGTTGCCTGGCTCGTTCTCCTCGGGCCGGAACGTGCGGCCCAGAATCGGGCGCACCCGGAGCAACTCGAAGAACGCGGCGCCCACCGCTCTCCCATCTATCCTCAGGGCATCACCAACACCGACCAGCGAGCCATCGAATTCGACGACCGGTGCCATGCCGTCAAAGGAGCTCAGGCCTCCTTCGCGCAGGCTCATGAACTGTGGCGGGGAGAGGACGTAGTCACTCTCGCCTTCTTCGACCGTATGGAGAACTACCAATCGATCCGGCTCGTCGAACGGGAGCGGCCGCAGCAGGACACCATGGACAACGCTGAAGATCGCGGTCGTCATGCCGATCCCGAGCGCAAGGGTGAGCACGATGGCCGCCGTGAACCCGGGACTCTTACGGAGAGTGCGGAACACGTACCGGACGTCCTGCACGGCATCCTCGATGAGCCGAGTGCCGCGGGCGTCGCGGCTTTCTTCCTTGAACAGCTCCATGTTGCCGAAGCCGCGAGCCACGGCAGAGCGGGCGTCGGCCGGAGTCATACCACGGGCAATGTGTCGTTCGATGTCTTTCTCGAGATGGTAGCGAAGCTCCTCGTCGAGGTCCCGCTCAACACGGTCTCTTCGAAACAGCGCCCGCAGCCGCAGCGTCATCCAGTGCAGCATATCGGCCTCTGCGTTCTCATTTCGTCTGGAGAATCAGCCCGAGAGCCATGGAGAACCGCTCCCAGGTCTCTCGTTCGGCGGCCAACTGCCTTCGCCCCGCCGCGGTCAACGTGTAGTACTTCGCCCGGCGGTTGTTCTCGGAGGCCCCCCACTTCGATGTGATCCAGCCGCGCGCCTCGAGCCGGTGCAATGCGGGGTACAGCGACCCGTAGTTGACTCTCAGGACGTCCTTGGACAGGACATGGATGCGCTGCGTGATGTCCCAGCCGTTGGTCGGCCCGCTCTGGAGCAGCTTGAGCACGATGAGATCGAGCGTTCCTGCCAGAAGGTCGGTCTTGTTCTTGCCCACGTGTCTCCTCTTGTTGATCTATATGTCTGACTGTACCGGCTTCCGTCTAGACTGTCAAGAGGTCAGCATCGCCGCGAGTGGCGAGGGACGAGCGGCCTGCGGCGGCGCGCTGAAGACGCGGGCCGTTGCGGGCGAACAGCAGGGCCGGTTGCCTCCCGAGGCGTTAATCGCATAGCGTGAGCCACGGACGCGAGAGGCCGATGAAGAACACTCGAATCGGACGATGGGTTTGCCTTGCCACGGTGCTGGGTGCCATGACCGCGTGCACCCTTCACGTGCGTGCCCAGCCCGCAGCGGATGGCACAACGCGACTGTGGTACCGACAACCGGCCAAGACGTGGGTCGAGGCGCTGCCGGTTGGCAACGGCCGGCTGGGCGCCATGGTATTCGGGGATCCGCCTCGCGAGCGCCTTCAACTGAACGAGGACTCGCTCTGGTCGGGCGGTCCCCAGGATGCCGACAACCCGGCCGCACGCGAGGCGCTCCCGAAGATCCGTGAGCTGCTCTGGAAGGGCCGCTACGCGGAGGCGGAAGAGCTCGCCAACCGCACGCTGATCTGCCGCGGACCCGGAAGCGGGCGTGGGGAGGGAGCGAGGGTCGCGTACGGCTCGTATCAAACTCTCGGCGATCTGTCGCTGACCTTCACCGGCCACGACGACGCCACCGGCTACAGGCGTGAGCTCGATCTCGACAGCGCCGTCGCGCGCGTGAGCTACCGGCTCGGTGCCGCATCGTGCACGCGCGAGGTATTTGCGAGCCATCCAGACGAGGTGTTGGTGCTCCGCGCCGCATGCGATGCCCCCGGTCTCATCAACGTCGACGTGGCCCTTACCCGATCGGAAGCCGCCACGACCACCGGCGATGGCGCCAACGGGTTGGTCATGCGCGGTCGCATGTTCAAGGGCGATACCCAAAGCGGCTTGCGCTTCATCGCGCGGGTCCGTGCCCTCGCCCAACGTGGCCGAACGACCGTGGCCGACAAGACGCTGCACGTCCGGCAGGCGGACAGCGTCGTGCTGTTGCTCACCGCCGGAACCAATTACGCGCTCGGGCCACCGTCGTATCGCGGTCGGTCTCCCGATGGGCCCACCGCCAAACAGCTCGACGCCGCCGCCTCCACACCGTACGATGACCTGCGCGCCCGCCACGTTGCAGATCATCGAACGCTGTTCCGGCGGGTGAAGCTCGACCTCGGCCAGCCCGCAGGCCAGGCCGCAGACCAGCCCACCGACGAGCGCCTGGCACGAGCCAACGGCTCGGCCGACCCCTCGGTTGCCGCGCTCGCCTTCAACTACGGCAGATATCTCCTCGTCGCGAGCTCCCGTCCCGGCACGCTGCCGGCCAATCTGCAGGGCCTCTGGGCCGAGACCATCGACACACCATGGAATGGCGACTATCACACGAACATCAATTCGCAGATGAACTACTGGCCGGCAGAGGTGACCAACCTCGCGGAGACCGTCGAGCCATTGACCCGGCTGGTCGAAGCCATGCAGGCGCCCGGAGCCAGAACGGCGCGCATCCATTACGGTGCGCACGGGTGGACCGTGCACGCCATTCACAACGTCTGGGGCTTCACGTCGCCAGGCGAGCATCCGAGCTGGGGACTCCTGCCCACCGGCGGTGCGTGGATGACACAGCACTTATGGGAGCACTACGCCTTCAGCCTCGACCGCGAGTATCTCCGGCGCGTGTATCCGGTCATGGCCGGCGCCGCGCAGTTCATGCTGGACTGGCTGGTCGAAGATCCGTCAACGGGGGAGCTCATCTCCGGTCCCGCCAACTCACCCGAGAACCGCTTCGTTGCGCCGGATGGATCCGAAGCAAGCCTCAGCATGGGACCGACGATAGACCAGGAGATTGCCTGGGATCTCTTCACGAACGTTCTCGAAGCCGCCCAGGCACTGGGCGTAGACGAGGCGCTTACCCGTGAGGTCGCCAGGGCGCGCGGCCGGCTTCGTCTTCCGCGGGTCGGCGCCGATGGCCGTCTGATGGAATGGGCGCAGCCTTTCGAGGAGGTCGAGCCGCACCACCGGCATGTCTCCCACCTCTTTGCCTTGCATCCCGGACGGCAGATCACGCACGCCACGCCGGACCTGCTGGCCGCCGCCCGTCGTTCGTTGTTGGCGCGCGGAGACGAGGGAACGGGGTGGTCGATGGCGTGGAAGGTGATCTTCTGGGCACGCCTGCGCGATGGAGACCATGCCCACCGCCTCATACGACGTTTTCTGCGGATGCTTCCAGCGGATCGAGAGCGCGGCGTTCTCTCGGGAGGCGGCGTCTACCCCAACCTCTTCAGCGGCCACCCGCCGTTCCAGATAGACGGCAACTTCGGCATCACGGCTGGCATCGCCGAGATGCTGCTTCAGAGCCACGCCGGTGAGCTGCACCTGCTTCCCGCGCTGCCACGCGCCTGGCGCCGCGGATCCGTCAGCGGCCTTCGGGCGCGGGGTGGCTTCGAGGTCGACATCACATGGGCCGACGGGACGCTCACAGAAGCCACGATTCGCTCGACGCAGGGCGGCACCTGTCGCGTCCGCGTGGGCGGCCGGGTGCATCGCATTCAGACGGAGGCAGGTCGGGCGTATCGGGTCACTGGTCAAGGGGTAAAGGGATCTAGGGATCTAGGGATCTAGGGATCTAGGGACGACGAGCCAGGATGAGCCACGTGTCCGAGCGTGGATCCCACGGCCCTCCCTTGTAGTCGCCGAGGATCGCGTCGATGCAAAAGCCGGCTCGCTCGAGCCGCTTTGCCATGTCTGGCACGCTCAGTGTGCGGAATGCCACGGAGAAGCGCGTGACGCGGCGTCCGGCGCCTTTGCCCTCGATGTACTCCTGATCGAAGACCGTGAGCTTGCGGGCGCGATCGTGGCGTACTGATTCGACCAGCGCCACCGGCAAGCCGTGCGGCCCCGATCGCCCGCGCAGCGTCAGCTGCCGGTCATACGGCTCCCATCGGGGAACGTCGGCGACGAGGTCCACACCAAACACCCCACCTGGACGCACGACGCGCGCGACGCTGTCGAGCGTCTGCTTGAGCAATCGATCGCTGAGCAGCGATTGGAGGATTCCGTAGGGGGCAATGACCAGCGGAAAGCTGTGTGCCTCGAACGGAAGGCTGGTGATGTCGCCGCGGACCAGGGCGGGCACGTTCGCCGACCGGCCCAGGCGCTGGCGCGCCCGCGCCAGCATCCCCACGGACCGGTCGACGCCGACCAGGGAGACGCGCGCCTTGGCGAGCGGCAGCGCGACACGGCCCGTGCCGCAGCCGAGCTCGAGGACGGGACCACCCGTGCGACGCGCCAGATTCCGCCAGAACGGCACGTCGCGACGCCCAACGGTGCGGGCGTTCTCCCAGTCGTAGAACGCCGCGTACTCATCCCAGCCCTCCCATCCTGCCCGGACGCTGCGAGCCATGAGAACGCTCACGTTGCCGACGCGGGCGCGTTCTGGCCGATCGCGGCAAACAGGATCGTGTGCTGGATCTCGACGAACGCGGGACCCGCAGCGGTCGCCTGGTCACGATAGCGAGCCACCGCCTTCAGATAGTCCCGGCCGAGCCGCTTCAACGCCTCACTC
>JBOGIN010000980.1:0-6224 GCA_050742275.1 Vicinamibacteraceae bacterium | reverse complement strand
CAACTGGGCTATGACGTGCTACTCGTCGAATCAGCCGCGTAGCTGATCCGAGCGCCTTTTTCTGAGCAGGCTCTTCAGGCCCCTCGTCGCGCGGCCTGAAGGCCGCGCGCTACGTCCGAAAGGCGGTAACGGAAGAGGATTGATGGCAGCTGACCGCTGACAGCTTCTTCCCATAATATACCCGACGCGATGACGGCGGTCTACGTGCTGTTGGTGATGGGCGGCGGCGCCGTTGCCGGCTCGCTCGGGGCACTGCTCGGGCTCGGCGGTGGCGTGTTCCTGGTGCCGTTGCTGACGTTGGGACTCGGCCTCCCATTCAGGCATGCCGCGGGCATCAGCCTGCTCGCCGTGATAGCCACCTCCGGTATGGTGACCGCTGGCAGCACGGGCCGCCGCGTCATCAACGTCCGGCTCGGCATGGTGCTCGAGATTGCAACGACGGTCGGTGGGCTGGCGGGCGGCCTGACGGCACTGACGTTGTCGCACCGGGCACTCAGCACGCTGTTTGGCATCGTGGCCACGCTCATTGCCGTCGTCATGCTGCGACAGCGCAACGAGCTCGTGAACGTCCTCGACGAAGCCGCCGACCCCGGCTGGCTGGGCGGCCGCTTCTACTCGTACGAGCGTGGCCGTCAGGTCACGTATCGCGTCACGCGGATGCCTGTGGCGTTGGGAATGTCCTTTCTCGCCGGCAACGTGTCCGGGCTCCTGGGCATTGGCGGCGGCATTCTCAAGGTGCCGGCGCTGAACGCATGGTGCGGCGTCCCGCTGCGTGTCGCCGCGGCCACCAGCTCGCTGATGATCGGCGTCACGGCTGTCGCAACGGTCCCGCTCTACTACGCGAATGGCGACGTCATGCCTCATCTCGCAGCAGCGGCCGTGCTCGGCGTGCTCGCCGGATCCCGGGCCGGCCTCTGGCTGGGCGCGCGCGCCCGCGCGAAGTGGCTGAAGATTCTCATGGCATGCGTGCTGTTCGCCGTGTCGTTTCTGATGATGGTGGGGGGACGATGAGGCAGGCTTCCAGTCCTGAGACCCTCGCTCGGCTCGAGCTCGTCGTCGGCCGCATTCTGGGTGTTGGTGTGCTCGTGGCAACAGGCCTGCTGATGGTGGGGCTGGCGCTCTGGGTGCTTCGCGTCGAGCCGGACACGTCGCTCCAACTGCTTCATGCTGGTCTCATTACGCTCATGGTGACGCCGGTGCTCCGCGTCGTCGCATCGGTCGTGGAGTTTGCGCGAGTGCGCGACTGGTTCTTCACGCTCGTCACGCTCGCCGTGCTGGCGGTGCTTGGTGGGACGTTCTGGGCGGCGATGCTTCAGCGATAGAGATCAGGGACCCCTACTTCCCGTCGAATGCCTCCATGGCAGCCTGACGCTGATCCACCTCCACGAGAGGGAAGCCAGCGAGCACGTGCGCATAGAGCGCCTTGTCGAGGCGATACAGGCGGGCCACGGCAGCTTGCAGCTTCGCAAGCGCCACCAGATCCGCTGGATCGTCGACCACGCGGCGACCAAGCCGCGTAATGTCGCCGTGCTCGCGACCGCCGCGCGGCGGCCGGGGCACCGGGAGTGTTTCGAGGAGCGCGGTCGTGATGTGATTGCTGATGAACAGCCTGACGTATGCATTTGCCACGTAGCTGTTGAGCACAGCACACAGGAAGAGCTGATCGTCATGCTCGAGCGGCGTTTCGAGCGTGAACAACGTGTGCGTGGATGCCGTCATGGCCGGGAGGATGGCGGCGATGAGGCTCACGCGATTGGTGGCCGCCGCGACGTCGCGGTATGCGAGCCGCTCGCGGCGCACTCGCGCAAGGCGGCCGGCGGGCGCTCCCAACAGGTCGAGCGGCAGGCTCGCACGCGACGCGGAGACGTCGACGGCGAACGGCGTCACGTGCTTCCCTTCGACAACCGGCATGCCGCGGCCTGGAGGCTGCAACCGCGCGCGATCGTCGCTGGCATTCAGCTCCCGTCCGAAGCGGACGTGCCAGCCGGAGGCCGAGCCAAGCGGCGGCGCGGTTGTGCAGAGGTGCGCGAGGAAACGGCGGTCCTCCGCTGACCGCACATGGGGAATCGTCAGCCGCGCGCCGGAGAGCCGGCGCAGCAGCGACGTGGGGAGAGGGGTCCAGAGCCCGAGCGGCTCCCCCTGCGCCGTGTCCGGAATGCTGTCGAGATCACCCGGCGTGACCAGGCCAAATCGGCAGGGCACACGCTCAGTGCGCCCGCTGGCTGTTGCAGTCAGGAGCAAGAAGCGCACACCGCGATGGATGGGAAACACGCCCCGCGTGTTCTCGAACCCAACCAAGCCGTCGAGCGTGCAGGTGTCGAGCAGCCGCTGCCGCAGCCGGCCCGAGCCAACGTCGGAAGCGAGCCCCCACGGAAGGACCATCCCCAGCCGTCCGCCAGGTCTGACGAGTTGCAACGCCCGCTCGACGAAGAGCTGGTAGGAGTTCACGTGCGCCTCGCGACCTGTCGCATAGATGCCAGAGGCGCGAACGAAGCGCGCCATGCTGGTGGTTCGTGCGCGCGCCTGATGACAGTTGGACTCCACCCCAGGCCGGCTGCTGGCCTGGAGGTCTCGCTCCGTATCGGCGCGGAGCATGTCCCAGGGAGGATTGCTCAACACGGCGTCGAACCCCCGCCGCGCTCGCGGCGCTCCATTGGCATTGGCGAACACCTCCGGAAACTCGAGCGTCCAATGAAACAGCCGCGCATGGTTGGCGACCTCCGCCGCACGCGTGCGCCACGCGTCGCACAGAGGGCGCGGGACCGCTGACTCCCGGCCCACGAGATGGTCGATGATTCCACCGGCGATGGCGGGCGAGAGCGGGAGCGCGTCAGGCCTGAGAAACGCAGCGCACCAGAAATCGAGGACGTGCCGCCATTTGGCAAGCGGCGCCTCGTCCGAGAGTAGTGAGGCGAGGCGGCGCTCCTTGCCGGTAACGATCTCCGGCGACGTGTCCTCGTCCGACGCCAGGCGCCAGACGTCGGGCAGCGTGGCGCGTACGTCGGCCTCGAGCGTCTCGGCGTCGAACAAGGGGATCTGGCCGCCGGCCGGTCGCGCGCGTCGAACTCTCCCCCCTGGCTGCCGGCGCGCGAGGTCGGCGAGCGACGCCCCAAGCAGGCTGTCGCCCACGCGCAGGTGATGATCGAGGAACGTGAGCGGGACATCCGCCGCGAGCGACGCCAGCCAAAGCGAGAGCCGCGCGAGCTGCACGGCCATTGGATTGAGATCCACCCCGTAGAGGCAGCGCTGTGCCACGAGACGACGAAAGATCACGCGCTCTCCGTCCGTGATGTCGCCGGCGCCGGCGCGCTGCTCCTCGACGAGCCTGCGCTCGTACGCCTCGGCGAGGAACCGGCAGGCCGCAACCAGGAATGCGCCGCTGCCCAGGGCCGGGTCGAGCACCTTCAGCTCGAGAATGTCTTCACTGCGCGCCTCCGCCACGAGCGGCGCCAGCGTACGCCGGACGAGAAAGTCCGTGATGCTTCTCGGTGTGTAGAAGGTGCCAGTCTCCTTGCGCGTGGACGGCCGCTCGCCCGTGCGGCTCGATCCCTGGAGGTCGAGTGACACCGCATGATCGAGCACACGCTCGTAGACCGCACCGAGCTCCTCGACGCCCAGGTCCCCGTACGAGATGTGCTCGCGGCGGCTGGCTGTTCGTCGGGTCGTGAGCGCGAGCAGCACGTCGCGCATGACGGCATCCGACACGCGCGCCGCTTCGCCAAGCGGCGTGCGCGCCGGCGCAAAGAGACGACCGTTGAACGGTGTGACGATGAGGTCCTCGAAGCGACAGCCGCTGTGGGCGAGACGGCACGTGGCCTGGAGCGAAGACCACAATCCAACCGAAGGGCGGGGCGAGCGCAGCGCGTCAATCAACGCCGCCATCGAGTAGCTCGCCCGATAGATGGGATGCCACACGGGCACGAGCCGCCTTGCCTCGGCAAAGAGCAGGAAGAGCAGGCGATAGACGAGCGTGAGTGATTGCTCGGCGAGCCCGGGGCCGTGCTGCCGGCGCCCAGACTGGCCTCCAGACTGGCCTCCAGACTGGCACTGCGGACGAGCCACGGCCTGGCGCGCCCGCCGTTGGTGCAAGCGTGGACTCGCGCGAGAAGCAAGGGCGGTCGCAAGGCGGTCCAGAGCCAGGCGCACGCCGCCGTGCAACGACTGACAGACGCTCACCCCGTGACGCGCCGACAGCGCGACGACCTGTGTGAACAGCGTGTCATCCTCTCCAGCAAGACGTGGGTTGGCGGCGAACGCCGCGGCACGGCACAGCGCCCACATCAGGGCGAAGAGCTGCGGATCACGCTCCGCCGCGGCAAGATCGAACCCGGCGTATCGTCTGGCGTGCGAACGTCGGATGTCGACCACTCGAAGGTGCGTACCGTTGGAACAGAAGGACCAGGGAACACGGCGCGCAAGGCCGTCGCGCACCGTCGCCCGCCATCCGGCTGCAAGCGACGCCTCCCACGACAGGACCACCAACCCGAGCCGAACCTCACGCGGCGCCCACAGCTCGCCGAACAGCGCATCGCCCTCACGAACCGCGCCGTGTACGGTGAAGCCGAGCAGCCTCGCCACCGGGGCAACCGCCACGTCCAGAACGGCGCGCAGACCGGAGGCGGGACCGAGCGTCGCCCGTGCGCTTCGTCGACACGCGCGAAACCGGCGGCCGGCACCAGCGGCGCTCTGCTCGCCCAACTGACCTGGAAATGCCGGCCATACCAGATGGCTCGCCGTGTGATGAGAGATGAGCGGACCGTCGAGACCTTCCATGGCAGTTAGAAGAACGGGTGTTGCTCTTCACTTGACGTTCTCGCACGTCGTAGCGCGCGGCCTTCAGGCCCCGCGACGCCGAGCCTAATCGACGCCGTCAACGAGCAACGCAAGCTGCAACGAGACGCGGGTGATATACCGAGGCTCGGGTGTGATCGCCGCCGCATCGGTTGACCCGCGTAGGGGGCGCGACGGATGCGACGACAAGCGCCCGAACAGGTCCGGCGCATGGAGGCGTGCGAGACGTTCACGCTCACCCTGAATTCGATGCTCGCGTTGACGGAGCCGTGCCAGCAGACGCCTATCGGCATGGCAGGCCGCCGCGATGGCGGAATCTGTCTCGCCGGCAACGCGCTTGCGCGCGTGCGGACTCGCGGCCAGCCGCTCGACGAGCTCTGCGACGAGCGCCCTCGCTTTCGGTGCGCGCCGCGCCGCCACACCATGCAACGGCGGGCACGCTCCCGCCAGCGTTGTTGGGATGGAGATAACGGGACGCCCCGACGCGTCTTGGAGCTCCGTCACAAAGAGCGTCACGAGCGTCGTTCCGGACATGGGCATTGGTGCAAGGGTCTTCCGCCGATGCTTCCTCCGCCGTGGCGTGTCGAGCACGGCAATCCACGGCCCGCGACGCTGCATGTGTGCGATGACCGAGGAGATCTGGCCCGCGTGAGGTGTCCGGCCGCCCCACAACGCACCGAGCTGGCGGAGTCGCCGCAGCTCGACACATGCCTGGCGGCTCTGCTCGTCCAGCGCCAGCCTGGAGAGAAACTCCCCGCGTGTACGCCCGACCTGACCGAGCAGGTGACCTGCACCCTCGATGTCACTTTGGTCGCCAACGACCATTGCCGCTTCAAGCGCGCGCATTGCAACGTCATGGCTCATCTCGCCTGTGCGATCCATGGCGGGCGGCCCGCCGGCGGGATCGAGGGCCGCCGCGATGCGCCAGAGACGAGCGCTCAACCGCGTGAGGACCGTGTCTTCACGCGATCCAGCAAGGACGAGCTCGATCACGTGCACCCGCTTCGCCTGTCCAAGGCGGTCGACGCGCCCGATGCGCTGTTCGAGACGGTTTGGATTCCATGGAAGCTCGTACACGACCACCAACCGGCACCGGGCATGCAGGTTCAACCCCTCGCAGGCCGCGTCAGTGGCGACCAGGATTCGCGCGCGTCCGTCGCTGAAGCGCGCCAGCGCGTCCCGGCGCTCCTCGGCCTCCTGCGCTCCGTGGAGCACCGCAATCGAGGCAACCTGCCGCAGGGACTGCACGAGCATCGCGAGCGTGTCGCGGAACTCGGTGAACACCACGACGGGCTCCGCGATCCGCCGAACGAGCCGCACCAGCGCCGCTCGCTTGCGCTCGGCGCGCTGTGCGCGGATTGCCAGCGTGGCGAGCACACTCAGCCAACGCCGCTCCAACCTGCGATCCGACAGACCAGGCGTCATCAGCACCC
>JBOGIN010000979.1:0-4121 GCA_050742275.1 Vicinamibacteraceae bacterium | reverse complement strand
GGCCGATAGGGCCCGAACTCGCGCCGTCATGGGCCGCCTAAAGGCGGCCCCTACTTTGAATTCTTCACAGGCTCTTCAGGCCCCTCGTTGAACAGTCGAACGACCACTTCTGTGCCCGCATCCATCGATCCCGCGCCTGCTGGAATCTCGAAATACCCATCGGCCTGCGACAGGCTCGTGATGTCGCCGGATCCCTTGAACACAGGCACCGCCACGTCGCCGTCCAGCCGCACCGGATAGAACTGATGGCGATCGCGCGGTGAGCTCACGCCGGTCCCGAGATGCGCGCGCACGCTCGGCGGCGTCCATGGGGGCAGCCGTGCCATGACGCGAAGCAGCGGCACGAGCAGCACATAGCCGTTGGTCAGGCAGGAGGTTGGGTTGCCCGGCATCCCGAGGACGAGCGTCTCGCCGACACGCGCGAACGCCGTTGGCTTGCCTGGCTTTACGGCAATCCCGTGGAAGAGCACCTCGCCGCGCTCGCGAAGGACGTCCAGCAGGAGATCCCGTGCGCCAACGGAGCTGCCGCCGGAGCAGAGAATCACGTCGGCATCGGACGCCTCGTCGAACGCGCGGTGGAGCGCATCGAGATCGTCTCGCACGGGAGGACGCGCTCGAGGCTGGCCGCCGTGTGCCGACACGAGCGCAGCCAACGTGAAGCGATTCACGTCGTAGACGCTCGCAGCCGTCGACGTCGCGCCAGGCTCCACGACCTCGTTTCCGGTCGAGAAGATCACGACGCGTGGCTGTGTGTAGACAGGCACGTCGGAGTAGCCGAGCGCCGCCAGCGCTCCCACGCGGGCCGGCGACAGCATTTCACCGGCGTGCAGCACGTGATCGCCGGAGCGGATGTCCGAGCCGTGCGGTGCGATGTGCTGCCGTTCGCGGACCTCCGTTCGGATCTGGACCTCATTACCACGGCGCTCCGTGTCTTCGACCATCACCACCGCATCCGCGCCGGTCGGGATGGGCGCGCCCGTGGCGATCTCCATGCACTCGCCGCCCTGGAGCGCGCGTGCCGCCGGGGTTCCCGCAAACAGCGTGTCGACGAGACGCAGCGACACCGGCGCTCCCGTCGTCGCGCTCGCGGTATCTGCGGTGCTCACCGCGTAGCCGTCCATCATTGCCCGGTCGAACGCCGGAACGTCCACGGCAGCGTGCACCTCCTCGGCGAGGACGCGTCCTGCCGCATCGATGAGGGCGACGCGCTCGGTTCGCGTGATGGGCGCTGCCGCGTGGGCCGTCAGCGTGCGGGCCTCATCCAGCGTGATGATCTTGGTGAACGGTCGCATCCGTCCGTAAATGGCTCCGGTCATGGCGTCAGCGTGTCGCCTCCCGAACGAGGTGGCCGAGCTCCGGCAGAATCAGCTTGTCCATCGCAAGGCGAACGGCCGCCGGTGAGCCTGGCAGCGCCATCAGGAGGCGCGTCTGGGAGATGCCGGCGCACGCCCGCGACAGCATGGCCGCAGGGCCAATGTCCTGATAGCTCAGCATCCGAAACAGCTCGCCGAAGCCCGGGAGCGCCTTGTCGAACAGGCGTGAGATCGCCTCGTGTGTGTTGTCGCGCCGGCCAATCCCGGTTCCACCAGTCGTAATGATGGCTTGTACTTCCGGCATGGCGCGACGCCATTGAATCCAGTTGATGACCTCTTCGGGGTCGTCCTTCACGAGGCCGCGATCGACGATGCGATGGCCGTTGGCTTCGAGCAGCTCCACGACGAGCCGGCCACCGGTGTCGGTCTCGAGCGTGCGGCTGTCGCTGATGCTCAGGACGGCGCACCCAACCGATCGCGGCGCCGCAGCTCGATGCTGCTCATGGCTCATGTCCGCATTGTAGATGGAAACCCACCGGGCGGGGTGCGTCCAGCGTTACCATGCGGCGATAGTCGGGAGGGGAGGGAGTTCACGATAGGATCCGCTCATGGTCCGGCTGATTGGTCACAGGTTGTTTTGGCTGGTCGTGGGAGCAGCGGTGCCAGGGCTCGCTCTCGCAGTCGCCCAGGCCGAACGCCGCTCGGCGGCGCTGGATCCCACAGCTGAGGGGTGGGTGCAGTCCACGCTGGCGGCGATGACACTCGACGCGAAGGTGGGCCAACTGCTCGCGCCTGGGTTCTCGGCCGTCTACACGAGCAGCGACAGCGACACCTTCGAGGATCTCGCCGCGCTGGTGCGCGAGTATCACGTTGGCGGGTTCGTGGTCTTTGGGGGCGCCGAGCCGACACCTGGCGTCCTGCTCAATCCAGGCTGGCCCACGACGACGCTGGGACAGCCCCTCGCCGCGGCATCGCTCGCCAATCGCCTGCAGGCGCTCTCGAAGATCCCGCTTCTCAACTCCGCTGACTTCGAGACCGGTCCAGGCTTCCGCCTGCGTGGAGCGACGACGTTTCCGCGCGCCATGGCGTTTGGCGCTGCCGGCGACGAGCGGCTGGCTTATCGGGCGGGGCGCGTCACGGCAGCGGAGTCGCGGGCGCTTGGCATTCAGCTCGACTTCGCGCCGGTGGTCGACGTGAACAACAATCCGCGTAATCCGGTGATCAACACGCGATCCTTTGGCGAGGATCCAGCGATGGTGGGGAACCTTGCGTCTGCGATGGTGCGCGGCATGCAAGAGGGCGGGGTGCTCGCCACGCTCAAGCATTTTCCTGGGCATGGGGATACGGAAGTGGACTCACATCTCGGCTTGCCGGTGATCGACAAGCCACGAGAGCGGCTCGAGCGGCTCGAGCTCGTGCCGTTTCGGCTCGCGATCGACGCGGGCGCTGGCGCGGTGATGACCGCCCATATGGCGCTGCCGCAGATCGATGCCACGCCGAATACACCAGCGACGCTCAGCCAGCCGGCCGTCACGGGTTTGCTCCGTCATCAGATGGCGTTCGACGGCTTGATAGTCACCGACTCGATGGAGATGGCCGGGATCACCAAGCTCTACGATCCTGGCGAAGCGGCGGTCCGCGCCGTGCAGGCGGGCAACGACATCGTCTTGCACTCTCCCGATGTGCCCGCGGCGTTCCGGGCGGTCAAGGCAGCCGTCGAGCGCGGGGACATCAGCGCTTCACGGATCGATCAGTCTGTGGAGCGTATCCTGCGTGCCAAGGCGCGGCTCGGCCTGCACGAAGAGCGCGAGGTCGATCTCGCGAGGCTTCCGGAGGTGGTGGGCTCGCGCGTGCATCGATCGGTGGCGGATGAAGTCAGTCGCCGATCGATGACGCTGGTCAAGGACGAGGGGGCGCATGTCCCACTCGGTGCGCCGCGCGATGCCGCCGTGCTCTATCTGTCGGTGCTCGATTACCCGTCGAACTGGGGCATTGGTGCTCCCAGCCGAACGTTCGTTCCGGAGTTGAAGACGCGGTGGCCGAACGTCACGGCGATCGAGCTCTCGGACCGTACCTCGAAGTCGGAGCTCGATATCGTGCGCGCCATGGCCACGCGGTATGACGCCATCGTGGCAGGGGTGTTCGTGCGGACCGCGTCGGCCAGTGGACGAATGGATCTTGCCGGACCGGTGGTCTCGCTCCTGCGTGATCTTGCGGGCGTGGCGGCGCAGCGCCGCGTCCCGTACGTCGCCGTGCTGTTCGGGAATCCGTATGTCGCGATCCATCTCCAGGAGCTGCCGGCGTTGATGCTCACGTACGACTATTACGATCTGGCCGAGCGATCGGCGGTTCGAGCGCTCGCGGGTGAGGCTCCGATCGGGGGGCGGCTCCCCATTGCGCTGCCCGGCTTTGCGCCGCGCGGCGCCGGCCTGACGCGGGATGCGCGCTCGTCGGCGGTGCCATAAGCGCCCGAGGTAGCTTGGGCGGCGCAACCCGCCTTTCTGGTTGTGGTAGCATTTGTAGTTCGTGTGGGGACCGGCGGTCACGCTGTAGACCTGCTCGAATCCTTCCCCCCGCTGGTGGTGGAACCCGACTCGCGCCCTTAGCTCAGCTGGATAGAGCGTCTGGCTACGAACCAGGAGGTCGCAGGTTCGAGTCCTGCAGGGCGCGCCAACTCCTTTGGTATCAATCACTTCCATAGCAGAGTTCGAGGCCCGATCCGTTACGCAGCGAAATTTGTGCTCACACCGGCCAAGTTATTCATTCTTAAGCGGTTGCCGGCGCGCTTCTGGGCGACAAGTCCTGCTG
>JBOGIN010000978.1:0-3027 GCA_050742275.1 Vicinamibacteraceae bacterium | reverse complement strand
CGCTCGCCTGGTCGATCTACACGGCACGAGAAGGCACCGTGGTCTGGCTGTGCACGCCGGACTACCTGCTGCGCTACGACCCCGCCATTCGGACGGTGGCCTCGGCGGGCTTCCGGACGCTCTTGCGTAAGGTGAGCGCAGGTGACGGCGCGGTGATTTACGGCGGCGCGCCGGCGCCGCGGCCGTCCAACGCGCAGACGCCGCGCGATCCGGCGTTCCCCTATCGCGCCAACTCGCTGCAGTTCGAGTTCGCCGCGCCGCGGTTCCAGGATACCGAGCGGAACGAGTTCCAGTCGTATCTCGAAGGCTTCGATCGCGACTGGTCGGGATGGACGGCCGAGCCTACGCGCAGCTACACGAATCTGCCGAAGGGCCGCTATCGCTTCCATGTGCGTGCACGCGACGTCCAAGGACGCGTGGGACAGCCAGCGGTGTTTGCCTTCGCCATCCTGCCGCCATGGTACCAGACGGGATGGGCCTATACCGTGTACGCGCTCCTTCTCGGCGGGCTGCTGGTCGTGATTTCGAAGTTCGAGCGCAAGCGGGCGCACCTCAAGCTCCAGCGACAGTTGGAGCACATGGAGCTCGAGAAGCTACGCGAGATGGATCGCATGAAGTCGCGCTTCTTTACCGACATCTCCCACGAGTTCCGCACGCCGTTGACGCTGATCCTCGCGCCAGTCGGACAGATGATCGAGGAGGCCGCCGAGCCGACACTCGCGCAGCGCCTCCGTCTGGTGCACCGCAACGCGCGGTACCTGCTGCGGCTGATCTCGCAGCTCCTCGACCTCTCGAAGCTCGAGTCCGGCAAGGTGCGCTTACGCGCCATGGCCGGCGATCTCGTCCAGAGCGTGGAGGCCATTATCACATCGTTTGCCGACGCCGCCGAGAGCCAAGGGATCGACCTGAAGCTCGACGTGGCGCATCCCTCGGTACTGCAGGACGCAGGGCCGATCTACTTCGACAGCGACATCCTCCAGAAGATCCTGAACAACCTCCTGGGGAACGCGCTCAAATTCACGCCTCCGGGAGGAATGGTCTCGGTCACGCTCGGTCCAGCCCCAAGTCGGGCCGCCGTCCGGCCGCAGGGCGTCCAGCCGTCGTTCGTCGAGATTGCCGTTTCCGACACCGGCATCGGGATCCCTCGAGAGGACTTGCCGCACATCCTCGACAGGTTCTATCAGGCCGGCTATGCCAGGGGGCGCGAAGGCATCGGCATCGGTCTCGCGCTGGTCAAGGAGCTGGTCGAGCTGCACCGCGGCCAGATCGCCGTCGAGAGCGACGAAGGCAAGGGCACGACCTGCGTGGTGCGGCTCCGCACGGGCAAGGCACATCTCCGATCCGACGAGATCCTCGACGATGCTGCGTTCGGGCCGCGCCAGAGCGTGCTCCGGGCGCCCGTGAGGGCGCTCGATCTGCCTCCAGCAGCCGCCTGTGTGGCCGAGCCCTCCGAAGAGCCCGAAGAGGAGACCAGCGTGCTCATCGTCGAGGATCATGCCGACGTGCGAGCCTTCTTGCGGGATCATCTCCAGAAGCACTACCGCGTCATGGAGGCCCAGAACGGCGCGGAGGGCCTCGAGCAGGCGATTGCCTCGTTGCCCGACCTCGTGCTGAGCGACGTGATGATGCAGCCGATGGACGGCTACGAGCTCTGTAGCGCGTTGAAGAGCCACGAGAGCACGTGCCACATCCCGATAGTGCTCCTGACGGCGAAGGCAACGCGAGACGACAAGCTCGCGGGCCTGGACACCGGCGCCGATTGCTATCTCATCAAGCCATTCGACGCGCTGGAGCTGCTGTTGCAGGTCAGGAATCTCATCGAGCAGAGGCGACGCCTCCGGGAGCGCTTCAGCGGACCAGTGGTCTTGAAGCCGAGTGAGATGGCCGTGACGCCGATGGACGAGGCGTTCCTGAACAAGGTGCTCGAGGTCGTGCAGAACCACATGCACGACGCCGACTTCGACGTGGAGCGCTTGGGCCGCGAGGTGGGGCTCAGTCGCTCGCAGCTCCACCGCAAGCTGCGGGCGTTGACCAACCAATCACCCACGTTGATGATCCGCTCCATTCGCCTGCAGCGCGCTGCCGAGCTGCTCGCGCGAAAGACAGGCTCGGTCGCCGAGATCGCGTACTTCGTGGGCTTCAGCAGCCAGGCGTACTTCGCCAAGTGCTTTCGCGAGCAGTTCGGCTGCTCGCCGCGGGAGTACGCGCCAAGCGTGTCCGCCTCCCCGATGCAGGCCAATGTGGCAGTCGACACCACGCGCCGGGACGTCCCCGGTTCAACGCCACAATCTCCCTCTCGCCCGTGGCCGGTTCGTCGGCGCGCGTGACCGCGCTACTGGGATCGACCACGAGCGGCGATCGGCCAGACCGCTTCGACGCGTTGCTTGCGAATCGCGTAGATCTGGTCGTACTCGTTGACCACCGGGTCGCAGTGCGGCACGACGAGCTCGAGCTTGTCCCCGACGCGGTACGCACGAGTGGCCGCCTCGTATTTGATCCCCCCGAACTCGTCCGAGGTGGCGTTATAGGTGAACCCCTCCTCGCCGATGACCCACGGCCCCGGCTTGTTCAGGGTGAGCGCTTTCGTGCCGGCATCGGTAGTCAGCGAGCCTGGAAAGTACGCGTTCAAGACGGTGCACAGCACGGTCAGCGACGGCAGGAAGTCGTCGAACCGCTCCTCGTTCGCTTGCGATCCGATCTCGATGTACTGACAGTCCATGAAGACGTAGCTGCCGACCTGGACATCGGTCAGCCCCGGCACCTCGTGCATGATGTTGTAGGTGCCAGTGCCGCCGCCGCTGAAGATTTCCGTGTCGAGCCCTGCCTGCTTCATCTGCTCGAAGGTCTCGATCGAGGCCGCGTAGCGCTCGAGCGCCTCCGCCCGTCGCTTGGCGAATCCCTTGATGTGCTGCGCGCCGCCGTCGTAGCTGATCATGCCGCGGAGCGCGAGGTGCGGCAGCGAGTCGACGAGGCGGGCGAGCTCCAGCGCCTGCCCGCCGGTGGGGACACCGGTGCGCGTGCCCACGG
>JBOGIN010000977.1:0-4056 GCA_050742275.1 Vicinamibacteraceae bacterium | reverse complement strand
GCTCTGAAGGCCCCTCGCTACACCTCTTGTATCCACGGTGGAAGCTCCTCACCGCCGCCTGATGTCGTTATACTGCTCGCCTATGCCGGCTCGATTCGCGGTGACCCGCCGCACGTTCCTGACCTCTGCCACGTTCGCGTCGACTGCCGCGTTGGTGCCCTCCGTGCTCCACGGCGGCGCAGGATCGGATGAGAAACAGGCGCCGAAGCTGGGCCTCGACAACTTCGCCGTGAGGGCAATGGAATGGAAGGCGCCGCAGCTCATCGAGTATGCGGCGTCGGTTGCGGCAGACTCGCTCTTCATCACCGATCTCGACGCGTTCGAGTCGTTCGAGCGGCCCTATCTGACCACGTTGCGGCAGCGCGCCGCCGCCGAGGGTGTGCAGATCCATGTGGGCACGTGGAGCATCTGCCCGACGTCCAAGTCGTTCAGGCCCGACTGGGGGACCGCCGAGGAGCATCTCGCGCTCGCCATTCGCGTTGCGAACGGCGTGGGGTCGCCTGTCATTCGAGTGGTGCTCGGGACATCGGAAGATCGGCTCACCGACGGGGGCATCGAGCGGCACATGGAGGAGACCGCGAAGGTCTGCCGCGCCAGCCGATCTCGCGCCGAGGACGCCGGCGTGAGGATCGCCATTGAAAATCATGCGGGCGACATGCACTCG
This sequence comes from Vicinamibacteraceae bacterium, assembly GCA_050742275.1. Taxonomy (GTDB): domain Bacteria; phylum Acidobacteriota; class Vicinamibacteria; order Vicinamibacterales; family Vicinamibacteraceae; genus WHTT01. The sequence continues at coordinate 3,392 of JBOGIN010000977.1, read as the reverse complement.
ACCGAGCTCGTGCGCCTCATCGAGGCGTGCGGCGCCGGCTACGTGGGCGCGAACCTCGACTCGGGGAACGCGCTGTGGACGCTCGAGGATCCGATCGATAGCCTCGAGACGATGGCATCCCATGTGCTCACCACGAGCCTGCGCGACTCCGCCGTGTGGAAGACCGAGCGCGGGGCGCGCGTGCAGTGGACCGCGATGGGCGACGGCGACGTCGATTTGAAGACGTATTTCGCCAGGTTTCGGACGTTGTGTCCCGGCGTCCCGGTGCACATTGAAACGATCTCGGGTGCGAGCCGTGAGTTTCCGTACCTGGAGCGGGACTTCTGGAACGCCTGGCCGGAGATGCCCGCCAGGCCGTTCGCGCGGTTCGTGGCGCTCGCCGAGCAGGGCAAGCCTCGCGAGTCGTGGTCGCCGCCGTCGGGCCAGGAGCGGACCCGCGCGGAGCAGGGATATCAGCGCACGGAGCTCGAACGGTCGTTGACCTATTGCCGCAACGTCCTGGGACTGGGCCGCCGGCCCGGCTAAGCCGAGAAGCGCTCACGTAGTTACATTGGCAGACGTCGCGCAGGCGGTCATGGACGTGCGACGCGGCGGGTGACCGCCGGCCGAGAGGGGGGACTTGTCATGCCGAATACGACACCAGATGCGACCGAGGCGTCCGAGTACTACTTCCAGTACATCAATCTCGTCCCCCGAGAGGACGTGCGATTCGTTCTCGCGGCGCAGCAGCGTGCGATGCAGGAGCTCTTTCGCACGATCTCGGACGAGCAATCGACGCATCGGTACGCGGCCGACAAGTGGAGCATCCGCCAGGTCGTCGGGCATCTCAACGATTGTGAGCGGGTGTTCACGTTTCGCGCGTTGTGGTTTGCGCGGGGATTCGATTCGCCGCTCCCGAGCTTCAATCAGGACGTTGCCGCGCAGCGCGACGCATCCGCGCATCGGCTCTGGAGCAGTCTAATCGAGGAGTTTCACCACATTCGTGCGTCGACCATCAGCTTCTTTACGGATTTGCCGCCGGAGGCATGGTCGAAGCGCGGCATCGCAAATGAGCACGAATTCACCGTCCGTGCCCTGGCGCACATCATCGCCGGCCACGTCAACCACCACGCCACAATTCTGAGCGACCGCTATCTTCGGGAGAACGCGCGCTGACCCACGGTTGCTTCAGCCGCAGCCGTTTTCAATAGTGCCTCGCGACGGCGCGAGAGATCGCGGCCATGGCGTTGGGTAGGGTAAGGAACATCCTCGCCCATCAACCCCGCCCACAGCGCCCGATTGAAGCGGTCCGTGTCGAGATTGTCTTCGCGCTTGAAGTCCTGCCCTTTCATCACTCTCGCCCAGTATTCCGCGTCGCGTCTCGGCACCGAGAAGCGGCGAACGCGATCGCTCGGCGACAGGCTGTTCGCCGCGGTGGCCAACGGCACCGGCAACTCGGTGTGACGCAGGATTTCGGGCACGATGGCCGTGTAGGTCCAGTCACGCTGCGACGTGTCGAACACCTCGGTCATGGGATCGGCCAGTGCCACCTGCAGGCCCATTGGCTCGATCCTCAAGATGTCGACGATGGTGCGCAGCATATTCGGATTCACGTAGTGCGTCGAGACGACGGCGCCTTGCTTGACGTAAGGGCCGACGACGTAGGCGACAGTCCGCTGTGTGTCCACGTGGTCCGCGCCACTCTGCGCATCGTCTTCGATCACGAAGATGAGCGTGTCGTCCGAAAATGGGCTGCCCGCTACCTTCTCGACGATGAGCCCGAGTGCATAGTCGTTGTCGGCCACCTGTTCGTCCGGCGTGTCCGTGCCGTCGAGCGCCTCGCTGAAGTCGCCGGTGTGGTCGCGGGGCAGCTCGATCAGCGTCAGGCTGGGCAGCGACCCGTGCTCGACGAACCGGTCGAACTCGTGCTCCCACTCTTTGAAGCGCCAGAAGTCCGGCAGCCTCATGTCGTACTCGCGGTAGTACCGATCCGAGACACCCTGCAGCGGGTTCCCTGTGGCTGGGCCCAAGCCCGTTGCCGCCGGGTAGAACACCTGCACGCCGGCGCTTCTCGGATCGCGGAGCAGCGCCGGCCGCCCCTGGCCCTCCGCCAGGTAGTTCAACGTCCAGTCACCGTAGAATCCGTAGTTGCGCACACGCAGGCCGCCCCGGCGTGCCGCGTCCCAGATGTAGCCCTTGCCCTTGTCACCGTCCGGTCCGTCGAGCGCCGCCACATCCGCGGTGTCGGGCAGGAGGTCCGGATCGCTCGGCACGTTCGGATTCACGGCCCGCCGCTCTTCGAGCGTCCGCTGCGCCACGTTGATGCCGCGGTTCATGCCCTCGTAGTCGTAGCTCGCGCCACGCCCAGCGTAATTGACCGCAATGGTCTTCTCGGTGAAGTCGCTCGTGCGCCCCGCGGTGCCCCACACCCAGCCGTCGCCGCTCACGGAGCCGCTGCAGTAGGTGTTGTCCAATGTCACGAACTGGCGGGCCAACGCGTGATGGTTCGGCGTGATGGGTTCGGGGAACATCGTGAGCGAAGGATCGCCATTACCGCGGTCGAGGTCGCCGAGCACCTGATCGTACGTGCGGTTCTCCTTGATGATGTAGATCACGTGCTTGATCTTCCTACTCAGGAACGCCATCGTCCGGTCCTTGCGGACGAGCTCGTGTTCCTTGACGCCGTTGTTGAACAAGGCTTGCCGCGTCAGATCGGCCAACACGCCCGGCGAAGGCATCGGCACGGTGAGCAGCCCGGCCTGTCGCTTCTGCAGCACGTACTGGTTTCTGTCCGTTGTGTTAGTGGAGCCCGCGGGTGCGAGCGCATTGACGACGTACATGTGGCTGCCGTCAGCGGACACGCTCACTGAGTTGGGATACCAGCCCGTAGGAATGAGGCCGATCGACGTCGAACGCCTTCGCGCGAGCGTCTGCGCGTTGCTGCTTCTGTGGCGCTCCTCGTTTTCGTCCTCGTCCTCGCGATCCAGGGGGACGACCGCTACCGAGTTGGTGCCGCCCATTGTCACGAACAGCGGGTCTTCGTTGGGCGAGAGGGCCAGACTGTTCGGATGACTGCCGGTGAACTGTGTCTTTTTCTTCGAAGCTTTGAATTGGTCGTTGAGATCGATGTCGTGCTCGATGCGATCGACCACAGTGTCGACGACGGCCACGGAATCGCTGTTATCCAGCGCCACGAACAGGCGCTCCTGTGCGCGGTCGAGCAGCATGCGGTTCGGGTGTCCCCTGACTTTGATGCGCTTGGTGATCCCCAACCGGTCGTCTGCCAGGTCCAGCACGACGATTTCGCGGTCGCGCAGACTGGACACATACGCCTTCGTCGAATCGCCCTTGATTACGATCCAGATCGGGAACTCGCCGCCGGGAACGCCTGACCTCGCGGCGTTGTTCTTGCC
>JBOGIN010000976.1:0-5952 GCA_050742275.1 Vicinamibacteraceae bacterium | reverse complement strand
GTGTAGGCAAGGGCGCCGTCGAAGGTGCCCATGCGCAAGCCGTCGAACAGCATCTCGACCCGCTCGCCAACACTGCGCCCGACGGCGCCGCGCAGCGCAAACGTGCTCTGCACATGGCGCGTGCCGTCGGGGTGGCTGGTCGGATCGTCGAAGAACGCGTACCAGCCGCCACGGCGCTTCCCTGTCTCGCCGCGATAGAAGGGACCCGCGCCACGCACAACAGGCTCGCCCTCCGGGCCGATGGACGTGATCAGCGGCTGCGAAGGATCGAGCGAGAACGTCGCTCGCCAGATCCGCTTCGTTTCGTCGGGCCAGGACACGGTCACGGAGTTGTCGGTGCGGACGACCGTAATAGGACCGGGTCGCACGGCCGTGAGATCGAGCGGCACCGATACGGCGGGCGTCTGCAGCGACACGAGACCGAGCGCGGCGAGCAGCACGATATGCATCATGGTCGGCGCGAGGGAGGATATAAGATCACACGACTGCACGCAATGTCCGGGCAGGGCTGGTCGGCGTAGTGCTGCGGACGGCTGAGGAGGGAATCAGAAATGCGCGCGGCCATTCGACAACGGTCTCGTCTGTCCGGCGGAACGGAGCTTTCCTTCGTTGCGGCTGGTGATGAGTCCAACCCTGTTGTGCTCCTCCTGCATGGATTCCCGAGCTCTGCACGAATGTTCCGGGACGTCGTTCCCGGACTGTCGCATGCCGCCTAGGTGATCGCGCCCGATCTGCCGGGTTTTGGCGAGTCCGACATCCTGGCTTCGGCCTCGTTTGCGGCATTTGGCCAGGCGATCTCCGAGGTGTTACACGGGCTCGGGATCGGGCCGCGTTACATCTACCTGCATGATTTCGGGGCGCCGGTAGGGTTTCACATCGCGATGCAGGCGCCAGAACTGGTGTCTGGGCTCATCATTCAGAACGCCAATGCCCATCGAACGGGATTCGGGTCCGCATGGGCCGGGACACTGGCATACTGGTCGCAGCCGAACGAGGAGAACGAGGCGGCCGCCACCGCGCATCTGACATTCGAGGGCACGCGCGACCAGGACCTTGCCGGCGTTCCGCCCGACGTCGCCGCGCGAATCCCGGACGAACGCTGGATCGAAGACTGGCGAGTCATGTGCCTGCCGGGTCGTATGGACACGCAGAGAGCGCTCATCGCCGACTATGCGAACTATGTGGCCCGGTTTGGCGAGATCGCCGAGTACCTCGCGCGCTGGCAGCCGCCATCCCTGATGTTTTGGGGGCGGCATGATGCATTCTTCGACCTCGCCGAGATCCTGTCGTGGATGCGGGCTCTCCCGCGCATGGAAGCTCACGTCTTTGACGCCGGCCATCTCCTCCTCGAGACGCACGCAGGCCCGGCAGTGGCTTTCATGGTCGATTTCATCAGACGCACTCAACTGGCGAGAGGGGCCGCGCGCGCGTAGCGTGGTGACCTTTGTGACCTGTGACTTGCTTCTAGCCTAGTCGCCTACCGCCTACTGATTCTGGCCCGGCGGACTTCGCGGAACCCTGCGGCGTCAGGCAGGATCTATATCCGTCCACCGGCTACATGTCCTGCATGGGGAGCGTTCTACCGGACACGTGCCGTCCACGGCGAGAGGCCAACGCTGCGCGATAACGGAACAGCGTTCAGTGTCGGGGTGCCGGCCTCTCGGCTGCCTGTGATTGGGCGATTTCTTGCAGCGTTTCCCGATGAGAGTCGGCGACTCTGTGAGGAACAGATGGATCGAAGAACGATGCCGAACTCGTCCACTTGGAAGACGTATTCAGGGAACAGACGATTGAGGAGTTGGCCATGCTGCATATCACTGACGGTGAGTCCGTCGCAGGAACGCTGAGGGAATCTGGGATACCTGGTGACGTCTCGGTATATGGCGACTTGATGTACGAAGGGCCAGCACCGGCTGGTCTGGACGCCGAAACGTGGAGGGAAACCCGCGCCCGCTTCATGGCCGAGGCCGGCTTCGGCTCCCTCGAGGAGACTCGGCAGTATTTGAAAGGGTGTGAAGATACGCTTGCTGCTGTCTGCCAACATGATGAAGTCGTGATCTGGCTTGACCCCCGATTGTCCGATCAACTGATCCTCATCAAGGTGCTCGATTGGTTGAGTCGTCAGGATTTGGGGACGGTCAAGCTGAGCCTCATTTGCGCCGGGCGCTACCCCGGAATCGACGATTGTGTCGGGCTCGGACGATTGACCGCGGACCAACTGGCGTCGCTGGCGGACACGCGTCTTCCGGTCGGTGAAGCGCAGTTTCGGACCGCGCAGGCGGCATGGAAGGCATTCACCTCGCCAAACCCCACTGAGATTGAGCGTTTTCTCGAGACCGATACGTCCGCGTTGCCGTTCATCGCCGCGGCGCTGCACCGTCATCTGGAACAGTTGCCCTCTCTCGACAATGGCTCGTCCCGCACCGAGCGCCAGGCCCTTTCCGTCCTTCGCGAGCAGGGATCACTCTCTGGACCGCGCCTATTCGTCGCCGTACAACGTCAGGAGGAATGGGTCTTCATGGGCGACGACTCGTTTTATCGAGTGATGGCGGATCTATCTCAAGCTCGGCATCCGCTCGTTGAGATATCCGACATGCCCCAACAAGGCCTGGGTGACGTCACGATCACAGAAACAGGACGAAAGGTCATTGAGGGTCGAGCAGACCACATCGAGTTAAACGGTATCGATCGATGGCTCGGCGGCGTCCATCTGAGCGGCGACAAGGCCGCGTGGCGCTGGGATCGCGCATCCGAGCGGATCGTCAGCTATCGATAATTCAAGTTTCCTGCCTAATCAACTCGGACGATTTTGTCGCCATCTCGGACTCTCGCCAGGAATGGTCTCGGAATCTGACGTTTAATGGGCGATAGACCTTCCTTTGTCGCCAAGGGCATTCCCACCGGCTCGACCGCGGATAGAAAGCGCCTTCGGCGTTAATCGTGGGTTAACGTGAAGCCGATCAGCGGCCGGCGCAGTGGCCCGTGAACTACAAGTGACTGTTCCAGCCCGTCCCTTCAACATTGGAGCGCCTGAAACATCACGTAAGCATCGACAAAGCCGCGCCGGGCGTGTCGAAACGCCCCCGGCAAGGTGCCGACAATCTGGAAACCGAGCTGTTGCCAGAGTCGCACCGCCGCCTCGTTCGTCGAAACCACAAAATTGAATTGCATCGCGCGGAACCCGAGCCGGCGCGCCTCGGCAAGGCAGTGCTCGCCCAGGCGTCGGCCGATCCCCGAGCCGCCGGTGAGACCATGAAGGCGGCGTTCGCGACATGGGAGCCAAGGGCGGGCTGGTTGGGCTTGAGGATGTAGGTGCCAACCACCTGCCCGTCGTCGCCCTCTGCGACGTAAGTGTGGGTGTCGGGCCGGAACCAGTATGCCAGGGCCTCCTCGCGCAACGTCTGCGGGTCAAAGACGTAGGTGTCGCCGGGCGCGACGACCGCGTGGAAGATGCTCCAGATGGCGTCTTCATCGGCTCGGGTTGCAGGACGGATCATGCTGCGGTGCCGTTTCGTTCAACCGATAGTAGGCCGACCGTGATCATTCGAGAAAGAAGAAGACGAGCTGTGGGCGCTGTGGAAGTCTCGTGTTCTGTGCGAGATGTCCGTAAGTCGCATCAACCACGCTGACGCTGAGAACTGGCCATTGAACGAGCGCGGCGGTCGCGAGGCCGGCCAGGTACTCCGAGCACTTCGAAGATCGCGGTCGCACGCCCTCGTGCATTCATCGCAGCAGAGTATATCCAGTAAGTAACTTGCGCGAGATGCCATGCCCGGGTGCCATGCCCGCGTGACGGCTTGGTTCGGCCCTTTCCGCGACAGCGCTTATGGCGACTTCACGGCGATCGGCGCATGACCTTTCTGCTTGCTCAGGATGATTGCAATCCCCGACGCGATGAACACGGTCGAGTATGTGCCGCTGACGACTCCGATCAACATCGTGAACGCGAACCCTTCGAGCGCCTCTCCACCGAACAGAAACAGCGCACACGCTGCCAGGAACGTGGTGCCAGCGGTAATGATCGTGCGCGACAAGGTCTGGTTCACGCTCAGATTCACGACGCTCCGCAACGGATCGCGCCTTGCGACCCTCAGGGTTTCCCGCACCCGATCGAAGACGACGATGGTGTCATTCACGGAGTATCCGTGATGGTCAGAAGCGCCGCGGTCACGTTCAGCGACAGGTCGTACCCAGCCAAGGCGAGGCAGCCCAGCGTCACGAGCATGTCGTGCAGTGTGGCAGCGATGCCGCCGATCGCGAACGAGGACCGGAAACGCAGGCCGATGTAGACGGTGACCGCGACAATGGAGGCCAGCGTGGCGTAAATCCCGCGCCGCTGCAGGTCTTCACCGATCAGAGCGCTGACGAGCTCTCGACCGACAACCTCGAACGCTGGCAACGCTGCGCCCTCGAGCGCCTGTGTCACCTGATGGGCTCGAGCCTCCAGATTATCGTCTGGTGTCATCGCCGGGAGCAGCGGCAACCGGATCTGAAACCGCCGCTCCTCAGGCACCCCGTACTGCTGAACCGCCGCTTCGCCAGGCAGCGTGATGACCGCATCCCGGACGGCTTCTTCGGTGACCCCTGTGTGTGAGAACTCGACCACGACGAGGGTGCCGCCCGAAAAGTCAATGCCGAAGGCCAGGCCCCTCGTGACCATCGCGGCTGCACCTGCAACCATCACGACCAACGAGACAACGATGGCATGCCAGCGCCACCGGCCGAAGTCGATATCCCCTTTGATGAAACGCGGCGTGCGCCACTGGATGCTGATCGGCCCAGAGGCGCTCTCCAGACGGCGCAGGCCTAGCAGAAACAGCGTCTTCGAGGCGAACACTGCCGTAAAGACGTTTGCCAGTAGACCTATTGTCAAGGTGGTGGCAAACCCCCTGATCGGACTTGTGCCGAATGGAAACAGGAATGCCGCCGCAATCAAAGAAGCGACGTGGGTGTCGACAATGGTGACCCAGACGCGGTCAAAGGCGGCATGGACTGCGGCGCGCGCGTTGCGACCCGCCGCCAGCTCCTCTTTGATGCGCTCGAAGATCAACACATTGGAATCGACGCCCATGCCGATGGTGAGAATCAATCCGGCGATTCCCGGCAACGTCATCGTGACTGGGATATAGGCCACCACTCCCATCAGGATCAGCAGATTCAGCGCGATCGAGACGAGCGCATTGAGACCGGTCCGCTTGTAGTACGCGACCATGAAGAGCACCACGAGCGCGAGCCCGGCGATCGATGCGAGTACGCCCGCACGAACTGATGCCTTGCCCAGTGAGGCTCCGACCGTGCGCTCTTCGACGTACTCCAAATCCGCTGGCAGGGCGCCCGACCTGAGGTTGATGACCTGCTCGAGCATCTCCTCGCGGCTGACGCCGACAATCTGCCCCGCACCATCGATTCGCGCGATGATCGTCGCCACCGACGTGACACGGTCGTCGAGCACCGTCGCCATGACGCGGCCGATGTTCTGCCCAGTGAATGCCGCGAACCGTCTCGCGGTGTCCTGCTTCAACGAGAACGCGACGGCGGGCCGGTTGAGCTCATCGAGCGAGGGCCTCGCGGTCCGCAGGTCGGTCCCGGTGACCACGGCGACCCGCCGGACCACGTAGAACGCTGCTTCAGCGGCGCCGGTCTCTTCCAGGCGGCTTGGCAGGATTTCGAGGTCACTCGGCAACAGGTTGTTGTACGCCTGCAACGCCGCGTCCCGGTTCGCGAACGGCCCCTGTTCGACAAGCGTCAGCCGAAGCTGTGCCGTGGACCGGATGATCTGTTTGGCAGCATCAACGTCGCTCACACCAGGCAACTGGACGAGAATCCGATCTCGTCCTGTGTAGCGCGCGACGACCGGTTCGGCGACGCCCAGTTCGTTGACGCGCCGCTCAATGGTTTCGAGCGCCTGTTGCACGGTGTCCTCACGGAGCTGGGCAACAGCGTTCGGCCGCA
>JBOGIN010000975.1:0-1661 GCA_050742275.1 Vicinamibacteraceae bacterium | reverse complement strand
GCCTAAAGGCCGCGCGCTACGTAGTTTATTCACAGGCTCTGAAGGCCCCTCGCTACACCTCCTGTATCCACCCGCGCTACTGATTCAGCTGATACAGGCCACTAGTACGCGGACTGCTATGTCCATGCCTGACCGCTGCTCGATCCGGGAGCAGAGACAACAGTTCATTTAACACTCTAATGCACTCTCACATAGATTAGTCGAATGGCTAACGCAGAGCGCGTCGCACGCCCGACACAGCGGGAGGACTGATGTCGATCCTCCGTGAATGGGCGAGTCGAATCCGCGGCGCGCTCTCTCGGCGTCGAGACGAAGGCGCGCTGCAAGAGGAGCTGCGCCTGCACCTGGAGCTCGCCGTTGAAGAGGCGCGGCAGCGGGGCCATGCGTCAGACGAGGCGCGGCGCGTGGCGCGGCTTCGGGCCGGCAGCATCCCGCACGCGATGGACGCCCTGCGGGACCAGCGCGGGCTGCCGTGGCTCGAAGACTTCTGGACCGACCTCCGTTACGCGGCTCGAACGTTGCGGCGAGCGCCCGGCTTCACGACAGCCGTCGTGCTCACGTTTGCCCTCGGCATTGGCGCGAGCACTGCCATCTTCAGCGTGGTCAGCAGCGTGCTGCTCGAGCCATTGCCATACGAGCATCCAGGTCAACTCATCCGCCTGTATCAGGTCGATGTCGATGAGCCCGACGAGCGCAGCGTCGTGAGCGCGGTGCATTTCGGGCACTATCGAGATCAGATCGCCTCCTTCGAGAGCCTCGCGGCAATCTATGACTTCCGTGAGACAGGTGCGGACATCGAGACCGGCGGCGGGGCCGAGCGAATACGAGTGCTGTATACGACCGCCAGCTACTTCGACGTGCTCCGAACGCCGCCGGTACTTGGCCGTGCATTCCGGCGCAACGAAGAGACCGAGATACCGCCCGTGATGAGTGACGAGCGGGGAAACGAGAAGAGTCAATCGCCGGTGGTGATCTTGAGCGACCGTCTCTGGCGGCGCCACTTCGACGCCGATCCCGGCGTCGTCGGGCAGACGTTACATTTGAGCGGCGTGCTGCGCACGGTGATCGGTGTCATGCCGCCCGGCATCGCAGACCCGATCGTGGGCGACGTGGATGCCTGGCTGCCGCTGAACATGCGCCCGGGCGGATCCAACAACCCAGCGAACACCTATCTCACGGTTCTCGGCAGGCTTCGGCACGGCACCACGATCGACACCGCCCGTGCGGAGCTCGCCACCCTCGACCGCGCCTTGGCGGAGCGCTATCCCGACCAATCCGACGAGCACGCTTACATCCTTCCGCTTCAGGAAGATCTCGTCGGTCCAGCCAGTCGTACCCTCCAGGTGCTCCTCGGCGCGGTTGGTTTCGTGTTGCTCCTCGTGTGCGTGAATATCGCGAACCTGCTGTTCTTGCGGGGCACGACACGGACGCGCGAGCTCGCGGTTCGTTCGGCGCTCGGTTCCGGCAGGGGCCGGATCGTGCGGCAGCTCCTGGCCGAGAGCCTGTTACTCGCTGCCGCGGGCGGCGCCGCGGGGCTGCTCGTCGCCAAGATCGCCACGGGCGCGCTGGTTTCTTTCGGTGCTGCGTCCATCCCACGGATTGGAAACGTCTTCTTCGACAATCTGGTTCTCGTCTTCGCGATCGCGGTGACGCTGCTGCGC
>JBOGIN010000974.1:0-3061 GCA_050742275.1 Vicinamibacteraceae bacterium | reverse complement strand
ACCTGGCCGCGCAGGTTGTTCCCGTAGTCGAACGTCACGGCGCCGCGCTTCTTCAGCGTGAGCATCGCATTGACGTGCACCACCATCGAGTCGAGCACGGCCGACTCGTAGTCAGCGGGGCTTCCGTCGCGCCAGTGGGCCGCCTGCGCCGGTGTGACGCCAACCGGAATGTAGCCGACGCGGAGGTCGTGCGCAGCGGTCTGGTCAGTGAGGATGTCCGGCACACGGTCCCGCCGCACGAGCTCAGGGAGGATGTCGACGATGTTTCCGACCAGTCCAATCGATAAGGGTTGCTTGGCGTGAAGAGCCGCATCGCAGCGCTCGAGGGCGCGATCGAGGGTGGTCTCGACGCCGTCACAGTAACGGGTCTCGACGCGACGCGCTGCCCGCGCCGCATCCACCTCGACGGCAAGACAGACGCCACCGTTCATCGTCACGGCGAGAGGCTGCGCGCCGCCCATGCCACCCAATCCGGCGGTCACGACGAGCCGGCCCGCAAGAGAGCCACCGAAATGCTGGGCAGCGCATTCGGCAAATGTCTCGTAGGTCCCCTGAAGGATCCCTTGCGTGCCAATGTAAATCCAGGACCCCGCCGTCATCTGACCGAACATCGTCAAGCCAAGCGCTTCCAAGCGGCGGAACTCGTCCCAGCTCGCCCACCGTGGAACCAGATTGGCGTTGGCCAGTAATACCCGTGGCGCATCGGCGTGGGTCTTGAAGACACCGACGGGCTTGCCACTCTGCACGATCAGCGTTTCATCGTCATCCAGGCGGCGGAGGGTCTCCACTATCCTCTCGAAGGCCGGCCAGTTGCGCGCGGCCTTTCCAGTACCGCCGTAAACGACGAGCTCTTCGGGACGCTCGGCGACCTCCGGATCGAGATTGTTCATGAGCATGCGCAGCGCGGCCTCTTGCTGCCAGCCCTTACAGGAGATTGCCGTGCCCCGCGGTGCGCGGACCGTGCGCCACTCGGCCGGAGCCTGGGTGCTCATCCTGCTATCCTACTCTCGGGCCGGGGGCAGGGCCAGTGACTGACAACGGCGAAGGACCCAGAAGGACACAAAGGATCAACCCACGAAGAGCACGAAGAATTTCACCACGAAGAACACGAAGAGCACGAAGATCGAAGAGCGCGAAGAAAACCAATGTGAATTCTTCTTCGTGTTCTTGTTTCTTCGTGCTCTTCGTGTCCTTCGTGGTGAAGACCTTCGTGTCCTTCCCGATGAAACCTTCGTGGTTCTCGTGGTGCTGGAACACGCTATGAAGCTGGAGTCGAAAATCCCCGGTGGGCCGCTCGCCGACAAATGGGACCGGCACAAGTTCGAGTCGAAGCTGGTGGCGCCGGCGAACCGTCGCAGGTTCACTGTGATTGTCGTCGGCACCGGGCTGGCAGGCGCTTCTGTCTCAGCCTCACTGGGCGAGCTCGGCTATCGGGTTCTGACGTTCTGCATTCACGACAGCCCACGGCGCGCGCACAGCATTGCCGCGCAGGGTGGGATCAACGCCGCCAAGAATTATCGCAACGACGGCGACAGCATCTACCGACTCTTCTACGACACGGTCAAAGGGGGCGACTATCGGTCGCGCGAGGCCAACGTCTACCGGCTCGCGCAGGTCAGCGTCGACATCATCGATCACTGCGTCGCGCAGGGCGTGCCGTTCGCGCGCGAGTACGGCGGCCTTCTCGACAACCGATCGTTTGGCGGCGCCCAGGTGTCGCGGACGTTCTACGCCCGCGGCCAGACCGGCCAGCAGTTGTTGCTCGGCGCCTACCAGTCGATGATGCGCCAGGTCGAGGCGGGCACCGTGACGCTGTTCCCCGGCCGCGAGATGCTCGACCTGGTCATCGTCTCGGGCAAGGCGCGCGGCATTATCGTGCGGAATCTGGCCACCGGGCATCTGGAGTCGCACGCGGGCGATGCCGTGCTGCTCTGCACCGGCGGCTATGGCACCGCGTTCTACCTGTCGACCAACGCGGTCAATTCGAACGTCACCGCCGCCTGGCGCTGCTACAAGCGCGGCGCGTGCTTCGCCAACCCCTGCTTCACGCAGATCCATCCCACGTGCATTCCCGTATCCGGCGACCACCAGAGCAAGCTGACGCTGATGAGCGAGAGCCTGCGGAACGACGGGCGCGTGTGGGTGCCGACCAACCCGAGCGACACGCGCCGGCCGGAGCAGATCCCGGAACAGGAGCGAGATTACTACCTCGAGCGCCGCTACCCGAGCTTCGGCAATCTCGTCCCACGCGACGTGGCGTCACGCGCCGCCAAGGGAGTGTGCGATGAGGGGCGAGGCGTCGGCGAGACCGGTCTCGCCGTGTATCTCGACTTCACCGACGCCATCAAGCGCCTCGGCGCGACCGTGATTCGACAGCGCTACGGGAACCTCTTCGACATGTATCAGAAGATCACCGACGAGAGCCCGTACCGCGTGCCGATGCACATCTATCCTGCCGTGCATTACACGATGGGCGGCCTCTGGGTGGACTACAACTTGATGAGCACGATCCCCGGTCTGCACGTGCTCGGCGAGGCCAACTTCTCCGACCATGGCGCCAATCGGCTCGGAGCAAGCGCGCTCATGCAAGGGCTGGGTGACGGCTACTTCATCGCGCCCTACACGCTGCCAAACTACCTCGCCGGCGTGTCGCTCGAGCCGATGACGACCGATCATGACGCGTTCAAGGAGGCCGAGCAGGCCGTTCAGCAGCGTATCGATCGACTGCTCGCGGTCCGCGGTTCCAGAACGCCGCGTGAGTTTCACCGGGAGCTCGGCCGAGCGCTGTGGGACAACGTCGGGATGAGCCGGAACGCCGACAGTCTGACGCACGCGCTCACAGTCATCCCTCGACTCCGTGATGAGTTCTGGCAGGACGTGCGCGTGCCGGGCGAGCCGAACAACTTGAACAAGAACCTCGAGTACGCAGGACGGGTTGCCGACTACCTGGAATTCGCAGAAGTGATGGCGCTCGACGCGCTCGAGCGCGCGGAGTCGTGCGGCGGGCATTTCCGCGAGGAGTTTCAGACGCCCGATGGCGAAGCCCTGCGAGACGATGAGC
>JBOGIN010000973.1:0-5546 GCA_050742275.1 Vicinamibacteraceae bacterium | reverse complement strand
GTCCAGGTCGAGCGATGAGCAGCGGTGCATCGGCGGTGCCGGCAACCGGGCCTCGTCTCAGACGCACGCTGACGCTCTGGGACCTCGTGTTCTACGGCATCGTCACCATCCAACCGGTGGCGCCGATGGGGCTCTTCGGCGTGGTGAGCGTCGAGGCGCGCGGCCACGTCGTGACGACCGTCTTGATTGGCATGGTGGCGATGCTCCTCACCGCGTTCAGCTACGGCCGGATGGCAGCCGCATATCCAAGCGCGGGCTCGGCCTTCACCTACGTCGGTCAAGAGCTTCATCCCGGCCTGGGGTACACGACCGGATGGTGCATGGTGATGGACTATGTGCTGAACCCGGTGATCTGCACGATTCTCTGCAGCAAGCTGGCGATGAACTACCTTCCGGACGTGCCCTACGCGGTCTGGGTCCTGTTCTTCGCGTCGCTCTTCACCGGCCTCAATCTTCGCGGCATCAAGGCGAGCGCGCGGACGAACGAGATCCTGGTGATCGGCATGTGCGTGGTCGTCGTCCTCTTTCTCGGTGCCGCGCTCCGCTTCGTCGTAGGCGCGGACGTCACCGCCGGCGATCTCACCAGGCCGTTCTACGATCCAGAGACGTTCTCGCTGCCGGTCGTGCTCACGGGGGCCTCCATTGCGGCGCTCACCTACATCGGCTTCGACGGCATTTCGACGCTGTCGGAGGAGGTCGACAACCCGCGCCGCAACGTGCTGCTCGCCACCGTCTACACCTGCCTCGCCATCGGGATTCTCGCCGCCATCGAGGTCTATGCGGCGCAGCTCGTCTGGGGGGATTGGACGGGATTCCCGGATGTCGAGACGGCGTTCGTTCACGTTGGGCAGAAGGCCGGTGGCATCACGCTGTTCGTGATCTTGAACGCGACGCTCCTCGTGGCGAACATGGGCTCTGGCACCGGCGCGCAGTTGGGAGCGGCGCGCCTGCTGTACGGCATGGGGCGCAGCAACGCTCTGCCGCCCCGCTTCTTCGCCGCCCTCAGCCCGAGCCGAGGGATCCCGCGCAACAACGTGCTGCTGGTCGGCGCCTGCGCGCTGGTGGGCGGCTTCGTCCTCAGCTTCCAGCTCGGCGCGGAGATGCTGAACTTCGGCGCGTTCATCGCCTTCATGGGCGTGAATCTGGCTGCGTTCACGCGGTACTGGGTACGCGCCGAGAAGAAGACCGCCCTCGCGTTTGCGATGCCGCTTCTCGGCTTCCTCTTCTGCCTCTATCTCTGGTTGAGCCTGCGCACCGAGGCCAAGCTGGCAGGCGGCGCCTGGCTCGCGGCAGGGTTGATCTATGGCGCTATCCGCACGCGTGGCTTCCACCGGAGCCTCGTCGTCTTCGACGCGCCCGCCGACGACCGCACCTGAAGCGGCCCTCGAATCTAGAGCTCGCGAATGCGCATGTTGCGAAACTTCACGAAGCCGGCGTGGCCGTCAGCGCCGTAGGTTTGAAACGAGAGCGGTCCCTGGCCGAGCCACGCGGGATCGGGGTCGGGATCCGTGACCTTCGTCGTTTGCACGCCGTTCAACATGATTTCGAAATGCGCGCCCTTCGCGAGGATACGCAGCGTGTTCCAGTCGAGCTTCTTGCGGATGGTGTCCGTTTCGTCTCCCTTGTGGAGCCACTGCCATTCCCGGGGCTCGCCGCGATGGACCCCAATGCCGATGAACTCGTCCGCTGCCGGCCGCCCGATGTTGATCTGGTAGGACTTCCCGCGAAGCTGCACGCCGCTGTTGTACTTCCCATGCTCATCGATGAGGAAGTCGAGCTCCAACTCGAAATCCTGGAACTCGTCGACGGTGACCAGCGCGCCTCGCTTCGTCGGATCCCCGAATTGGCCACCGGAGATCACGCCGTCCTCCACCTTCCAGATCGCGGTGCCGGTCGTCGTGAAGCCGGTCAGGTCCTTGCCGTTGAAGAGCGGCCGCCACGCGGGGGCAGACGCTTGTGCGGCGGGCGATCGCGCCGCGCCGCCGATCGTGGCTGCGACGATGGCGCCAAGGACGAGGCCGGTGAGCATCCCGCGTGGTGGAACGATGGCTGTCATGTTTGTCGCGTCTCCTCTTGTAATTTAATCTACTTTAATATCTGAGGCGCCGGCAAGACAAGCGCGCCGTGGACTATAGTTAACGCGCTCACACCAATGACGGGACGAAGCGCTCCTTCGGCGGAGGGTATTGATGACGAGACTCGTGCTCTGCGGCGTTCTTCTGCTGGTCGCGGTTGTCGAAGGGCAACAACGTCCCGAGCAGACACTCGCCGGATTGAAGCCGGCGCCGGGGCTCGAGGTCACACAGTTTGCCTCCGAGCCGGCGGTGTCGAATCCCACGAACATCACGGTGGACGAGCGGGGTCGCGTGTGGGTTCTCGAGGGCGTGAACTATCGGCGAGCGTCCAGAAAGCAGCCAGACCTCCGTCCGGAGGGAGACCGCATCGTGATTCTGGAAGACACGGACCACGACGGTCGGGCGGACGAGGTCAAGACGTTCGACCAGAGCCCGGAGCTTCGCGCCCCCCTTGGCATCGCCGTTTTTGGTGACAGGGTCTACGTCTCGCAATCGCCGAACCTGATCGTCTATACGAAGGATGCCAACGACAAGATCGTCGACAAGGAGGTCCTGCTGACCGGGTGGGGCGGCGTCGACCACGATCACGGCGTGCACGCCGTGGTCTTCGGGCCGGATGGGAAGCTGTACTTCAATCAAGGCAACACCGGCTTCGACGTCACCGACCGATCGGGGCGGCGTCTCCAATCGAAGCGCATGGAGGACGAGACGATATCGGAGTCTGGCTACTACGAGGGCGTTGCGCTGCGGATGAATCCGGATGGCACCGATCTCGAGGTGCTCGGCCAGAACTTCAGGAACCCCTACGAGCTGGCGGTCGATTCCTTCGGCAACGTGTTCCAAACGGACAACGACGATGACGGCAATGCCTGGACGCGATTGCTCTACAACATGGAAGGAGGAAACTACGGCTTTCGAGGGCCGCTCGACAGGACATGGCGAGAAGATCACGGATCGCATTGGCATGTGGAGCTGCCGGATGTCGTCCCGCTGGTCTTGCGAACCGGGGCCGGATCGCCGTGCGGGCTCGTCGTCTACGAAGGTCGGCTCCTGCCAGAGAACTATCGCGGGCAACTGCACCACGCAGAGGCGGGTAAGCGCATCGTCTCCCTGTAGTCCCTGCGTGAGGATGGGGCCGGCTTTTCAGCCGGCAGCGAGGATCTCCTGAATGGCGGCGACGACACCTGGTCCCGGCCGTCGGATGTGGCGGTCGCCCCGGATGGCTCGATCTTCGTCGCCGACTGGTACGACCCTGGCGTTGGTGGGCATCAAATGGGAGACGCGAAAGGGACTCGTGGACGTCTCTATCGAATCGCCCCGGCAGGGAACAAGCCGCAGGTCCCGCGGCTCGACCTCGCGTCGGCGGCAGGGCTGAAGGCTGCCTTCGGCTCGCCGAATCAGTCGGTGCAATACCTCGCACGCAAGGCGCTCACGGCGCAAGGGCAGCGCGCCGCGACGCTCCTCCAGACGTTCTGGCGTCAGGACGATCCCATTCTGAAGGCGAGAGCCCTCTGGATACTCGGCGGTCTCGGCGAGGCCGGCTCGCGTGCCATTCAGGAGGCGCTTCGCGATCCCGATCCACGGTTTCGCATGCTCGGATTGCGCGTCGCGCGGCTGCACGGTGCGGACATGCTCACCTTGTCCGAGCCGCTGCTGAGCGATGCGTCTCCCCAGGTCCGGCGTGAGATTGCGTTGCTGCTGCAGGATTCCTCGCGGATGCGTCCGCCGTATTTGGTCGGGGAGCAGGTGCAGCCCTCACAGCCGTGGCTCGATGCCGTGACGCGGCTCGTGGAGCGGTACGACGGCGAGGACCGCTGGTATCTCGAGGCGCTCGGCATCGCGGCGCGGGGGCGTGAGGATGCGCTGTATGCGCGCCTGAAGCGCGACAACGCGGGGAAGCTGAGCGCGCCCCTGAACCGTGTGGTCTGGCGGCTGCGTCCGCAATCGGCCCTTCCCGATCTCGTTGCGGCCGTCAATGACGCGTCGCGCTCGATGGAGGAGCGCGAGCTCGCGCTGGATACGATTGGCGCAATGCAGTGGCCGGAAGCGGCGCGTGCCATGGAGCGCTTCATTACCGCGTCATCGAGTCCGCCGGCATTGGTGGAGCGCGCCTTTGGCCTCTACAGTCATCAACTCTCCAGCCTGTGGATGGACGCGCGGACGAGCCCGGCGTTGTCCTCGGTGATGCGGAAGGGATTCGCGTTGCCAGGGGCGCAGAGCGCCGCGGTGAGCGTCGTCGATGAACTGAAGGACCCGGCGTATGTGCCCGAGCTGCTCGCCCTCGCCAAGTCCGAGGCGGCGACGGCGGAAGCGCGGGCGGCCGCACTGGAGTCCGACGTGATGGAGGCGCCCCAGCATCTCGACGACCTTCGAGCGTTGGCGGAGCGCGGACCGACGCCCGTGCGTGTGGCCGCGGTGAGCGCGATAGCCAATCTCGCCCCGCCGAACATCGAGCCGTGGACCAAGAAGATCGTGCTCGGCGACGCGCCGAACGAGGTTCGCACGAGCGCGTTGCGCCTGCTCGGGGAATCGGTCGCGGGCCTCACGGCCATCCTCGACATGGCGGAAGGGGGGACGCTCCCGCCGGAGCTGCGCACGCTGGCCCGAAACCTGACGAATCACGCAGGTGAGCGACGCGGGCGGCGCCGGCAGAACACCCAGTCACCCGTGGCCCTCAGGCAGGCCGGACGAGACGGTTCGGTCGAGCCCAACTTTCTGGCCGTCCGCGAGCGCGCCGCCAAGGTGCTGCCGATGCCGGCCGCCAAGCGGATCCCGACGTCCTTCGAGCTCGACCTGAGCTACCGCGGCGTCCCGGCCGACGGCCGGAAGTGGTTCGCGTCGGATGCCGGCTGCGCCGCCTGTCACAGCCTGGGCGGCAAGGATGCGCTCGGGCCGGATCTGTCGGCGATTGGCGCGAAGTACGACAAGCAGGCGATGCTGGACCACATCGTGAACCCGAATGATGCGATTGGGCCGGAATACATCACGACGATGTTCACGTTGCAGAACGGCGAGCAGGTGCTGGGCCTCGTAACCGACGAGACCGCTGATCGGATTGTCGTGCAGATCGGCGCCGGTCAGCAGCGCGCGCTTCCAGCGTCGGACGTCGCGTCTCGCCAGCAGAGTCAAGTGTCCTCGATGCCGGAAGGGCTGCTCGACAATCTATCACTGCAGCAGATTGCAGACCTCCTCGAGTTCCTCTCGACGCTGAAGTAGCGAGCCGCACTGGCTCGAATCTTCGCGCGAGTAACGAGGAGACGCCGCACGCTCGTCCCTGCGAGAGGCTCGTGGTTTCACCTGATGGTCAGACCTTGCCAGACCGAGCCACATTGGACGATGCTTGTGCACCAGCTGCGAGGTGTTCGAGATGAAATCAATCGTCACAGGAGTCGGTGCGTCGATCGGTATTGTGTTGGTCGTATCCATGGGACCGTCGTTTCCCGCGACGGCAACGTTGTCAGCGCAGACCGC
>JBOGIN010000972.1:0-4261 GCA_050742275.1 Vicinamibacteraceae bacterium | reverse complement strand
GCCCCCGTCCCTGTCGTTGACATGCACGTCCTCTACCTCCACGGCTTCGCCTCTTCACCATCGTCATCGAAGGCCCGCTTCTTCGCCGAGCGGTTGGCAGCCAAGGGGCTCACGCTGCACTGCCCGGATCTCAACGAGCCGGACTTTTCGACGCTCACGGTAACCCGGATGCTGCAGCGCACCGACGAGGCCGTGCGCCGGCTGGCGCCGGCTCGCATCGTGTTGATGGGCTCGAGCCTTGGCGCGTTCGTGGCGTGGCATGCCGCGGCGCGGCTGGATCGAGATCCAACCCATCCGGTCGATCGCTTGGTGCTGCTGGCGCCGGCGCTGGAATTTGGCCGCGACCGCCTCGGGCTGACGGAGGCCGATCTCGGCGAGTGGGAGCAGACTGGCTGGCGCGAGGTGTCTCACCATGCATACGGCGAGCCGCGGCGCATCCACTTCGAGATCTGTCGGGACGCGGCACGCTACGATTCCGAAGCAGTCGATGTGCAGGTGCCGACGCTCATCTTCCAGGGGCGGCGGGATGAGCTGGTCGACGCCGCCACGGTGGCACGATTTGCACGCGTGCGCGAGTCGCACGTGACGCTGAATCTCCTGGACGATGGTCATCAGTTGCTCAGTCACCTGGAGCTGATGTGGCGCGAGACGTCGACGTTCCTCGGCCTGGACGCCGGTGTAGCGAGGGGCCTTTAGGCCCCTCGTCGCGCGGCCTGAAGGCCGCGCGCTACACACGACGGTTCGCGAGGATTCTCACCGCGGTCGTGGTCACTGCCATATGGACGAGCGCGGCGTGTGGGCGCGGGGGGCACGAGGTGTCGTCCCAAGACAGCGCCGCACCGTCGCGTGCCGCTGTTCCTGCCCCGACTGCATCCGGCCAGACCGACCATGCGTTGCAAACCGCGATCGACCGCAGCGCATTTCTCCTCCTGGCGCTGCCCAGCGGCGATGTGCTCGCGAGCCAACGCGTCGAACGATTGGACGAGCCCGTCCGGCCCGGCTCCATCGCGAAGATCGTCACGCTGGTGGCGGCGCTCGAAGCGGGCGTCGTCAGCGAGACGAGTGGCATCCGCTGCACTCGCAGGCTGCGTTTGCCTCCACACGATCTCACGTGTGCCCACCCGGATCTTATGCAGCCGCTCACGCCAGCCGACGCGCTGGCGCATTCGTGCAACCTGTTCTTCGCCACGGTCGCGAAGCGCCTGCCGCGCGCGGCATTCAACCGTGCGGCCCTGGCGTTGGGAATGTCGCCGATTGCAGGCGATACGGATCTCTTGCTTGCCGCTCTTGGCCTGGCTGGCGAGTCCACGACGCCGCGCGCCCTCGTCACGATGATGCAGCGCCTCGTCCAGGGGCCGCAGCTTCCATTCCGCGACACCACACACAGGGTCGTTCTAGAAGGCTTACGTCGTGCCGCGGAAGAAGGTACGGCGGCGGCGCTGTCGGCGCGTGAGCTGCACGGCTGGGCCAAGACCGGCACCGCGCCAGGCGTGGCGGGCGGCTTCGAAGGGCTGGCCGTGGCCGTGACGACGGACGCGTCGGATCGCCCGGCGCGAGCCATTGTCGTTCGCGCGCCCGGTGCGGCCGGTCGCGACGCCGCGGAGATTGCCGCCGAGATCGTGGCGCGCTCGAGCAACGCGCCCGTGCTCCGCGTCGGCCGCTTGGCGCGAGGAGGCTCGGTCGACACGCTCGCGCTGGAGGATTACGTGGCCCAGATCGTGGCTGGCGAGGCGCCCTCGCACGCGCCGGCGGCCTCGCTCGAGGCGCTCGCCGTCACGGCTCGCACGTTCGCGCTGGCGCACCGAGGCCGTCACCAACGCGAGGGTTTCGACCTCTGCGACCTCACGCACTGTCAGGTGCTTCGGCCGGCGACGGCCTCGTCTCGCGCGGCTGCCGCCCGTACGAGGGGCCGCCTGCTCGTGGAGCCGCCAACCACCGAGGCGTCCCAGCAGCGCCAGCGTCATGGAGTCTCAAGGCCGGCAGCGGGGCGGGGGTGGAGGCCTGCCGCGGTGTTCTACAGCGCATCCTGTGGCGGGACGCTCGTGATGCCCGCCGACCTCTGGGCGGATGGACAGCGCCTCGAGCATCTCCGGTCGGGTGCGGATCCGGCGGCACATCCGGTCGCGTCATGGCGCACGAACGTCTCGGCTGTCGACCTCGAGCGCGCCCTGCGGTCGACAGGCGTGCGAGGAGGCACGCTACGCGACTTGCGGGTCGTCGCCCGCACGCCGGCCGGCTTGGTGACACGCGTCGGCCTCGACGGCCTGGCGCCAAACGAGCTGAGCGCCGAGAGCTTTCGACGCATCGTCGGTCACCAGCTCGGCTGGCACGTCTTGAAGAGCAATCAGTACGAGATCACCCGAACCGCGGCGGGGTATCGGTTCGATGGCCGCGGGCGCGGTCACGGCGTCGGTTTGTGCCTGCGGGGTGCAGCGACGCTCGCGCGGCAGGGACGGTCGTCGAAGCAGATCATCAAGACGTATTTTCCTGGTCTCATCGAGGTTGGCCTGGAGGGTCTTCAGGGACAGGCCGCGGCCGGAGACAGCGGAGACGTTCGGATCATTCTCTCGGCGCTCGATGAGCAGGCGCGTTCCCGTGTCTCGACACTCGTCGAGCAGGCGCTGGTCGAGCTTCAAAAGCAGACTGGTCAGCCCAGACCCGCCATCGTCTTGCGTGTGCACCCCACCATCGAGAGCTTCCAAAGGGCAACAGGTCTCGCCTGGTGGACGGCGGGTGCGACGACGCGCAGGGCGGCAGGTGGGACGGCGGCCTTCGATGTTCACCTCGTGCCACTGCAGCTGCTCGAACGTCGGAGCACCTTGGCGCCGACATTGCGGCACGAGCTGTCACACGCGCTGACGTTCGATGCCCTGGCCGGCCGGCCTCTCTGGGTGCGTGAAGGTGTCGCGATGCATTTCGCCGGCGAGCACGCGGCCGACGAACGCATTGTTGCCGACGGCTCGTGTCCCATTGACGCTGAGCTGCGGCGCTCCGGTTCTGCCGCCGCCCTCGGGCAGGCGCAAACCCGCGCGCTGGCGTGCGTGGAGCGCGCCTTGGATGCCGGCACTCCTTGGTGGGCTATCGAGAAAAATGAACCGGCACCGGTTCCTTTCTCAGAAGACACGTTCGACGAACCAGTACGCGCCGGCCAGGATGACGCCAATCGAGCCCGCCAGCGTCAGGCGCTCACCGAGCCGTAGGCTGTGTCGGCGAACCGCGTCGAGCGCCAACGCCACCACGAGCACAATCGCGAGCTGTCCGATCTCCACACCGAGGTTGAAGGAAAAGAGCGACCAACCGAGCGCCGCGCGCGGCAGCCCGAACTCGCGCAGGACAGCGGCAAACTCGAATCCATGAACGAGCCCGAAGATTGCCGCAATCCAGGGCCGGATGTCACGCGCGCCCGTGGACGCGTGCGCGAGAGCGCCCCCAGCCGACCGCGCTCTGGCGACCAGGAGATTGTCGGCTCCCACGAAGACGATGCTCAAGGCAATCGTCGGCTCGACAATGCTGGAAGGTGGCGAGACAAGGTCGAGCGCCGCGAGCGACAGTGTGACGCTGTGTCCGAGGGTAAATGCCGAGACGATTCCCGCCAGCCGCCACAGCGTTCCTCCAAGCAGCAGCAGGCCGACGAGGAACAGGACATGATCAGGCCCGATGAGGATGTGCTCGATGCCGGACGGCACGAACGTCGCCATCACGGCCAACGTTCCCTGGATTGTGCCAGCGTAGTACACGAGCTTCTGCTCTCGAACATCGAGAATCGCCTGGTGGACGAGGGCGTCGTCGTCGTAGAGGTTCACGTATGTCTGGTGAATCGGGTCGTAGGGGAAGAGCAGGGCGTCGATCTGCACGCTCGCCGGGCGTGCCGCCGCCAGGCGGAAGGTCAACCGCAGGCTCTGTCGATCAACGAGCGGTTGGATATCACGCCACTCCGGCGTCATCGGCCGACCGTCGAGGGTCAGGCGGAGACGCGTCGCGAGGAGCGCCGCGATTCGATCGCGATACGCCCGCGCGACAGCGGGATCGAGCAGCCGCTCGGGTGGCGTTATTCTCAACTCGTGCGCGACGTCGAGGTCATGCACAACGAGGGAGCCATGCGCGCTCGCGGCGCCGAGATAAAGATCGAGATAGCTGAATGGCGACGGGTGGGCGGCGACCGACGCCGGGAGCGCCAGCAGCAGCACGGCCGGCAGGAGATTACGGATGTTCATCGCGACCGGCCGTGACCTTCGGCGTACGTAGCGAGGGGCCTTTAGGC
>JBOGIN010000971.1:0-3489 GCA_050742275.1 Vicinamibacteraceae bacterium | reverse complement strand
CTGGTCATCACCGTGAACATCATCGTGACCGCGGTGAGCAGCACGTAGTCGGTCCGATCGAGCGACGCGTACAGGTAGATGAGACCGATGAACAGGACGAGATCGGAGAAGCGATCCATCGTCGAGTCCCAGAACGCCCCGAACGCGCTCTGGACCTGCAGCTCATGGGCGACTTTGCCGTCGATGAAGTCGAAGACGTTGGCGAGGACCATGATGACGCCTGCGGCCAGGAAGCGTCCTTGTGCGAGCGCCCAGCCGGCGCACGCGTTGATCACGACGCCGGTCAACGTGAGCACGTTTGGGTGAATGCGGAGCGTCACGCAGAGCCGAATAATGATGCGGAGAGGGAACAGGCAAATCGCGCCGATCGCGCCGGTGAACGTCATAGCGTTGGACCGCTGCCGCGGCCAGTTGTGTGCATGTTGTGCTCGTTGTCCGACCGCCCGAGCGGTCCGTCCCGCGCGGAGCGCGCCAGACGTATAATGAAGGGTTCGGACGGCGAACCCAAGTGCCGCAGTCTAGTCCATGGCCGTCGAGAAGCTCAAGGCCCGTATCGCGCGATTACCGGAGCAACCGGGAGTGTACCTCTACGCGAATGCCGCCCGTGAGACGATTTATGTGGGCAAGGCGCGATCGCTCCGGGACCGCGTGCGCAGCTACATTGGCGCGCGCGGCAGCGACGTCAAGACCGACGCACTGCTGGATGAGATCGCCGACGTCGATGTGATCGTCACCGACTCGGTGGTCGAAGCGCTGGCGCTCGAGAACCATCTCATCAAGGAACGGTCCCCGAAGTTCAACATCCTCCTGCGCGACGACAAGAACTACCCGTATCTTCAGCTGACGATGCAGGAACCGTTCCCGCGGATCATGGTCGCGCGGCGCGTGGAGCGGGATGGGGCGTTCTATGCCGGGCCGTTCCTGCCCGCCAAGCTGGCGCGCCGGACCATCGATCTGACGCACAAGCTGTTCGGCATTCGCTCGTGCAACGAGGTCATCACCGGCAAGCGCGATCGCCCCTGCCTCGAGCACGACATCAAGCGATGCGTGGCGCCGTGCGTCGACACGATCTGCTCGGCCGAGCAGTACGCGCGGGCGGTCAGCGACGCACGGTTGTTCCTCGAGGGGCGCAACGACGAGCTCATCGACCAGCTACGGCGCCGGATGCTGGAGGCGGCGAAGACGGAGGAGTTCGAGCGGGCGGCGCAACTTCGCGACGCGCTTCGCACGGTCGAGGCGCTTCGCGATCGCCAGCAAAAGATGGCGACGCCGCGGTTCGGTGACCGCGACGCGTGCGGCATCAAGCTCGGCGCCGCGGGCGCGGTGCTGCAGATCTTTCGCATGCGGAACGGGCGCGTCATCGATCGCGTCGAGCTCGTCAACGACGCGGATCGGCTCGGTGGCGCCGGTGAGGCTGAGGTCGTGCAGGCGGGGCTGCAGCAGTTCTATGTCGCGCACCCGCCGCCGTCGGAGGTGCATGTGCCCGTGCCGCTCGAAGATGCGGAGGCTCTCGCGGAGCTCTGGAGTCGTCAGACCGGCCGCCGCGTGCAGATTGTCACGCCGCGCCGCGGCGACAAGCGGGCGCTGGTGGATCTCGCGCAGCGCAACGCGGCGCTCACCTACGACAGGCGGTTCAACCAGGAAGGCGCCACGCACTACCAGGCGCTGGAGACCTTGCAGTCGGCGCTGGGGTTGTCGGTGCTGCCACGACGGATCGAGTGCTTCGACATCTCCACGATCCAGGGGGCGGAGACGGTTGCCTCGGTCGTCGTCTGTGAGGACGGCCGGATGAAGCGGGGAGAGTATCGCAAGTTCAGGATTAAGGGGCTTTTCAAGGATTCAGGATTCAGGATTCAGGATTCAGGGTTCGGAAATCGAGAAGCAGACCGCGGCAGTCGAGGGTTCGAGGAGGCGCGCCGGAGCCTGCGCGCTGCGACCAGCACCGAATCCCGAATCCCGAATCCTGAATCCCGATTCCTCGACGACTTTGCCGCGCTGCACGAAGTGGTGCACCGGCACTATCGCCGGGCGCACGATCGTGGTGGCCCATGGCCGGACCTCATCGTCATCGACGGTGGCAAGGGGCAACTGAACGCCGCGTACGTGGCGCTCGAGGAGCTCGGCCTGGGCCGCCTCGTCGCGATCGGCCTCGCGAAACAGGAAGAGCTGGTCTTCACGCGCGACCAGCGGGATGCGCTCGCCTTTGCGCCCGATTCCGCGGCGCTGCACCTGCTGCAGCGTGTGCGCGATGAAGCGCACCGGTTTGCGGTGACCTTTCATCGCCAGCGACGCCGCCAGCGCGATCTCCGTTCGGGGCTCGACGCGATTCCCGGTATTGGCGTACGGCGCCGCAAGCTGCTGCTCACGACGTTTGGCAGCCTGGCAGGCGTGCGGCGTGCGACGCGTGAGGAGCTCACCGCGCTCGTGGGCCCGAAGGCAGCGGACGCGGTGCTGCGCCATTTCGCCGGTTGATCCGCGAATCGCGCTGTCCCCCTGTCACCTTGTCCCCTGCCATGCTGCCACGACCTGACCACCCACCTTGCCGCTCTGCCCGAATTGCCGTACTCTAAGTCGCTTGGCTGAATCGAACATTCCCGCGATCGTCACTGGCTTGGTCGTCCTGCTCGGCTCGCTCACGATCCACGAGATGGCGCACGCATGGACGGCGGACCGCCTTGGGGATCCTACGGCCCGGCTGCTCGGGCGCATCTCGTTCAATCCGGTCGTGCATCTCGACCCGATCGGGTCGTTGTTGCTGCCGCTGATTGCCCTCGTGACGGGCGCTCCGCTCATCGGATGGGCAAAGCCCGTGCCGGTGCGCGTGGACCGGTTGCGGCGGGGCCGGCGAGACTTTCTCTGGGTGGCGGCGGCGGGCCCGATCTCGAACATCGGCCTGGCGGTGGTGGCGTCGGTGTTGCTGCGCCTCTTCGTGGATCCGGCCGCGAGCGGCGTGGGCCTGCTCGCAATGCTCCTCGTTCAGGCCGTTCACGTGAATCTCATCCTGGCCGTGTTCAACATGCTTCCCATCCCGCCGCTCGACGGCGGGAACGTCCTTGGCGCGCTGTTGCCGGACGGCGTCGCCTCGCAGTTCGACCGCGTGCGTCCCTACGGTGTGTTCATCCTGTATGGGTTGTTGCTCCTGAACGTGCTCGAGCTGATCATCACGCCGCCCGTCTGGTTTCTCATGAGGCTTCTCACGCTGTGACACGACGAGTAGTGTCGGGGATGCGCCCGACTGGCAAACTGCACCTTGGCCACCTGACCGGGGCGCTCGGGAACTGGGCCGACCTGCAACGCGACTACGAATGCTATTACTTCGTGGCCGACTGGCACGCGCTGACGAGCGATTATGCGGAGACTAGTGGGCTGACAGCCTACGCGCTCGACAACGTCGCCGACTGGATTGCCGCCGGCGTCGATCCCGAGAAGAGCGTGATCTTCATCCAGTCGCTCGTTCCCGAGCACGCCGAGCTGCATCTGCTGCTCTCG
>JBOGIN010000970.1:0-13445 GCA_050742275.1 Vicinamibacteraceae bacterium | reverse complement strand
GTACTGCCAGATCTCTGCGCCAAGCGATCGGACGAGCTCCGGGTAGTCGGGGCACTGTCCGGTGTTCACTGCCGCCGGATAAACACGCGTGCCCACGCGCACGTCGGACGTGAGCACGCTCACGCAGAGCGCCTCGCTGGCAGTGCCCACGTAGAGCTTGCCCTTGAACCACTTCACCGACCAGGCCCAGGTGCTGTGCTCGCCAGCGCCGCCGAGCTCGCTCAAGCCGTTGGTGGCGACGCGCTCGAAGATCTGGAGCGTGTTCTCGAGCCCGTTGATGCGCGCCTGAATCTTGGTGAAGATCCTGGTTCCGGTATCCGTATCGAAGTGATGCGTGGGAACCACGCCGAGGTCGGTTGCGAACTCCGGAGACAGCCGTGAGCGACCGACGGTCACGAAGCCATCGTTGCTGGCGTCGAGGTGCTGGCCAGGCGCCAGCCGGCGGAGAAGGCTGCCGGTCAGGAGCGTGAGGCCGTTGGTCGTGTACCGGTTGCCTGTGGTCGTGTAGAACGGGATGCCGAGATCCCGCAAGACCGGGTCCGCGAGCTCACGAAAGCCCTCCATGTTGGGCGTTCGCAGAGAGTTGACGGCAGGCGTCAACAGGTTGTACGCGCGGGCAAGCAGCGGGTGCTCGAATGCCCAGTCTGCCAGCTCGGTCCCGTAATTGGGAGATGAGATCGTGAACACGGCCCGCACGAGCGCCGCGGTCGCCGGGTCGAGCATCGCGGCCTGAATATCGACGCCGCCCTTGGAGTGGCCAATCAAATAGAGCTTCTCGGCGCGGTAGTGCTGCAGGATGCGCGGGAGCCGCGTCCGGAGGACCGCCGCATTGACCGCGATGCTCTCGTTATTGGGCGTGCCGTCCGCGCTCAGGCTGATGAAGGCCGTTCGATAACCGGCGAGGTACGCCAGCGCGTGCATGTCGTTCTGGCGCCACCAGTACTGCGCCGTCCCGCCGAACCCGTGCACGAAGACGAGCACGGGCGCCGTGGTCGCCGTGGGCAGCGCGCCGCCGTAGAAGATGTTCGTATAGATCGGATCGCGGACCGGCTCTGGAATCTCTGCCTGTTGTCCTTGAGCGGCGGCGGCTCCTCGCCCGACGACGAGGATGAGCAGCAGTCCCATGAGCGTGGTGGCACGTCGACGTAGCATCTCGCACCTCACATTGCTGTTTCTGTCTCTCGCGCGCGCTGGGCGTCGCCTGAGGCGACCTCGGCAAGCCGCGCCTCCGGTGCAGCAAGCACCATCGCTGAAATCAAATCGTTCTCCCGTGTCGTGAACGCCCGAAGCGGTCCTCCGAGTCGGATCGGCAAGCGATCGGCCAGGTCGGCGTTCGCCTGGATCGTGACCCGGCCGCTGCCAGCGTCCACGTCGCGCACTTTGAGGGATAGAAGCCCCTGCGACAGACCGAGACCGAGCGCCTTACCGGTTGCCTCCTTGGCGCACCAGGCGCGAAGCAGCCACTCCTTGGTCGATCCGGGAGCCTCTGCCACGCGCCGCAGCTCTTCTTCGTCGAAGGCGGCCGTCTCGAATCCGTCGTGCCGCCCGCTCACCCGCTCGATGTCGATACCGACGAGCGTGTCTGCATCGAGTGTCGCGAGGGCCACGGCCTCCCCTTGCACGTGCGAGATGGACACGGCGGCCGTGCATCCAAGTGCCGCCTGCCAGGCGCCGCTCACACATGGACGTCCCGATTCGGTCGGCAACACTTCGACGTCCGCCGGACAGAGGTCGATGCCGTGGCGGTCGGCAATCAGCCGCCGAACGGTGTCCTTCGCTGCGACGCGCCCGAGCAGCCACTCGGATCGCCTGGCGGGCGTAGCCGCCAGCTCGCACCACAGCTTGCGTTCCCGCCGGCTCAACACCAGGTGCGCAACCACGTTCAGCCAGATCGCGCCGTGACCGAGGAGCAAGGCCTCCGGAAGGTCGTCGAGGCGGCTGCACGCCGCTTCGCCGGAACGAGCGGCGTCGGTCATGGACGTCGGCCAGGCGCGACTCAGATAGGCGCGCTGCGGACCGCGTTGTAGCGCGACAAGCGTGCGTGGCAGACGAAATCGCCGATCCTCCCAACCCTCGACCTCGCAGTGGACGCCACCGTCGGTGTCGACGAGAGCAAAGTCGCAGCATGTACGGTCGTCACCGAGAGCGCCGGCACGCACCCGACACGTCATCTGCGAGCCGACGGGCGGCGCGGGACCGTACAGCCGCAGAGAGCTCACGCGATACGGGAACACATCCACGCCAGGCTCGAGCCGCTCCTTCGCCCAGAACGCAAGCACCTGGCCGGCGCCATCCAGGAGCACCGGATCCATGAGGAACTTAGGCTCGGGCCGAGAAGCAAACAACCGCTGCGTCGGAAGGATCTGCAACGTGGCGCTCACACCGTCGCTGCCAGTTCGATCGACGGAGTGCACGGAGCGAAACGCGGGACCGTGGAACATCCCGTCGTGGTACAAGCGATCGGGTGTCCATGCCGACGGGCGCTCATCCATCAGCTCGAAGGGCTCGGCACGATTCGGCGCGGGATAGGCATCAGCGAACAACAGGACGCCCTCGACAAAGACGATGGAACGCACCCGGTTCTCTCCCCTTGCCCCTTGCCCCTCGCCCCTGTCCCTGTCCCTGTCCCCTGACCCCTGACCCCTGACCCCTTCAATGGTGGCGTGCACCTCGCCGTGGACACCGGGCTTCGCCTCGGCCGTCACGCGCAGCGTCACGGGACCGTCCTCGAGCGCAATCCAGCGATAGGCTCTTACGTCTCTCATCCCGACGAAAGGGCGGCCGCCCTGGAGGAGCGACGCTACCTCCGCGAGAATCTCCATGCTGACGGTCAAGGGCACCACCGGCAGCGCATCGAGATCGGGATCGTCGACGGAGACCTGCCGTCCCAGAACGTGATCTCGAATCCAGCGATCTTCCGTGGGATCGATCCGGCGCATGGCAACGACGCGCTGGCCCGGAACGAGCTCCTCCACGTGGCCGATGAATGGAGAGTCTTCCACCATACGTCGCGAGGGGTCTTTAGATCCCTCGCCCGCGCGGCCTGAAGGCCGCGCGCTACGTCCGGCAACACCTACGGCGGCAGAGCGTCGTCTCAAGTACTTGCCGAGGACGTCGGCCTGCAATCGGAGAAACCGATCCATCGTCTCGAGGTGCTCGAGCATCGGTGACGCAGGCGAGGGCAAGGGTGAGGGCCGACGATGCGAGACGAGCGCTGCAGGCGTGGCCAAGGGCTCACCGTTACCGCGGTCCGGCGACGCGGCGCGAGCCGGGAGCGCGAAGTCCGCAGGGAGACGGAGCGGCTGCAAGCCGGTCTTGAGCTGCACACGGCGAGACTGTTTGACTGGCTGCGCAGACGCGCCACGCGGCGCGAGATCCACCCGCTTTGGATCGCGGCGGGCGTACATCGATGTCAGATCCATGGCGACGCCGTGCGCCGCAAGCTGCCCGATCAAGTGATTGAGCTGGGTCATCCCAGAACGATGCGCGGTGTTGGACGGAATGGCCGCGTACGCGCGTCCACGCAGCGTATCGTCGATGAAGCCGGTGAGGTTGGACTTTGGCCCCACTTCGACGAAGATGCGGGCACCGCGAGCGTACAGGGCCTCAACCGTGTCTCGGAAGCGAACTGCCCGGGCCCACTGCGAGGCCACGAGCGATCGCACCGCATCCGGATCCGGCGGCAGCGGCTCCGCGGTCACGCAGGAGTACACCTCGACGTCGGGTGGACCTATCCGCACGCGGTCGAAGTAGGCTCGCAGCGGCTGGCAAAAGCTCTCGAACCACGGGGTGTGGTAGGCGCGCTGGAAGGGAAGACGCTGGCAAATGGCTCGGAGCGCCTGCAGCTCCTGCATGGCCGCCGCCACGCCCGCTTCCGTGCCGCAGAGAACGACCTGATGCGGACAGTTGTCCAACGCGATGTGCAGCGCGCCGCCGCTGCGCTCGGTCAACGACTCGAGAACCGTTCGGTCTACGCCGCCGACAGCGATCAACACTCCGCCTGGAATATCGCCCGACGATTTCAGGCGCTCGAACGACGCGTTCACGCCGCGGACGTGCTCGATGAGCTCCTCCTCCGAGGCAACGCGGATGATGCCCGCGGCGAGCAGCGCGGAGTGCTCCCCCGTGCTGTGGCCCGTCATGAATCTGGGACGGATCTGCAGCTCCCGGAGCAGGGCCGCCATTGCCTGGTTGGCGGCGAAGACGGCCTCGGCTCCCGCGTCCATTTCCCACAGGCGGTCGGCGGGAACGCCCCTCGGGAAGATCACCTCGCTCGGCAGGTATCCGCGCGGATGATCGATGAACGCACGATCCATGAAGTCGAACGTCGAGCGTACGACCGGAAAATGCAGGCAGAGATCCGCCAGCATGTTCGGGTACTGCGAGCCCTCGCCCGGAAAGACGAATGCCAGCCCGCCCTGTGCTGTGAGCGGCTGGTCGAAGAAGTACAGCCCGTTGTTGTCTCTCAGGCGCGTACAACGAGCGTCGCGCAACGCCGCCTCCGCGCGGGCGAGCTTCTGTGCTAGGTCCTGCGTCGAGTCGGTGACGATGGCCAGCCGAACCGGCCCGAGATCGGAACCGACGTTGAGGGTAAAAGCAAGATCCTTCAATGCCACATCGCGCTGCGTGTCGACGAACGCCAGCAGCTCTCTGGCAGACTCGGCCAGTGACGCGCGAGACGAGGCGGAGAGGATCACCAGCTCCGTCTCCCAGCGATGGGCGAAGCTGAAGCTGTCTGCGCCGCCACGGTGCTCCTCGAGCACGGCGTGCGCGTTGATGCCGCCAAAGCCAAATGCGTTGACGCCCGCGCGTCGCGGCGTGTCACGCCGGCCGTGCAGCCACGGCCGCGTATCGGAATTGATGTAGAAGCCGCTCGTGGCGAGGTCGAGCGCCGGGTTCGGATCGTCGCAGTTGAGCGTGGCCGGCAGCACCTTGTGATGCAGGGCAAGCGCCACCTTGATCAGCGCGGCGATGCCGGACGCCGGCATGAGATGGCCAATCATCGACTTCACCGACCCCAACGCCCGCGTCGAGCCGTCCGTCGTCCCAAATACACGCCGCAGCGCCTCGACCTCGACCGCGTCGCCGACGGTCGTGCCCGTGCCGTGGGCTTCGAGCAAGCCGACGGTTCCAGGGTCGATCCCTGCGCCTTCGTACGCCCGACGCAGCGCGAGCTCCTCGCCCTCGACGCGAGGCGCCAGCGGTCCCAGCGCGCGCCCATCGCTCGCCGTGCCGATCTCCTTCAACGCGGCGTAGATGCGATTGCCGTCGCGCTCGGCATCGTCGAGGCGCTTGAGGACGAGCATGCCGACGCCCTCGCCGAGCAGCGTGCCGTCGGCCGCGCGGTCGAACGGACGAATCTCGCCGCGGCGGGAGATCGCCTTGAGCTGGCAGAAGATCATCGTGATGACCGGCGGCGTCGACGCATGCACGCCGCCCACCACTGCCAGGTCGCAGCGGCCGCTCCTCAGGTCGCGCATTCCCAGATCCACGGCGACCAATGACGAGGCGCACGCGGCGTCCACGATGTAATTGGGGCCCCTCAGGTCGAGCCGATTGGCAATGCGCCCGCTGATGATGTTCGGGACGAGGGCCGGCGCCGTCTCCGCGTTAAACGGCGGAAGACTCGCCTTCAGCGCCTGCTTCAGCGCCATCAGCTCCTCGTCTGTGTGCTCCGGATGCAGCTGTTTCAGGATGCGTAGCACCTGATCGACGACGATCCCGTGCTGAATCGCGGTGGTATTGCCACGGTTGACGTAGGAGCCGCGGCCGATGATGACCTCGGACCTGGCGCCCCCGATGTCGGCCGCCGAGTAACCCGCGTCCTTCAGCGCTTCGTGGGCAGCACGAAGCGCTAGAAAGTGATCAGGCTCGCCGCCGTCGACGGCATTCGGCATCACGCCGTGCTCGAGGGGATCGAACTCGGCCAGCCTGCCGAGATAACCTCCCCGGCTGCAGTAGATCCGATCGTTGGCGTCGACGTCCGGATCCACGAAGAGCTCCCCTTCCCAATCGGCGGGCGGATCGCCAATCGCACTGACCTTGGCCAGGATGTTCTCCCAGTACTCCTGCACGTTGCGCGCCCCCGGAAAGACGCACGCCATGCCGACGATGGCGATGTCCGGAGACGTCATGCAGTCTTCTCCAACGCCGCCCCGTGACGCCTGCTGACACCTAATCCCTGACCCCTGACGCCTGCTGTTGCCTGATCCCTGACCCCTGACGCCTGTTGTTGGAGCCACGGCCCCTCGCCAAACGCGACAATCGCATCGTCGCGGTTCGGATTGCTCAGCTCGCGGATCGTGGCCTTGGCCCCGTCCTCGATCCCGATTGGCTCGACGCCACGCTGGCGGAACTGCGCCTGGACCTCGGCCGATGCCATGCCGGCACCGGCCCATGGCCCCCAATTCAACGCAACCACGCGCGCCGGCCACCGCGTCGAGAGCCGCGCGGCGAACCCATTCAGGATCCCGTTGGCCGCGGCGTAGTCGAACTGCCCGCGATTGCCGAACGTGGCGGTCACCGACGACATCAACGCCAGGGCCTTCAGGCGCTCCGGCTGGAGCCGACGTGACAGAAGAAAGACGCTGTCGGCCTTGGTGTGCACCACGCGGTCGAAGGAGTCGGGCGTCTTGTCGCCAATCAAGCGGTCCTCGATGACGCCGGCGCCATGTATGACGAGATCGAGCCGCCCATGGCGACGGTAGATCTCGTCGATCGCGCCGCCGAAGCCCGCTTCGTCGCGCACGTCGGCCTGGAGGTAAACCACTCGGCTGCCGGCGTCGCGCAGCCGCGCGACGTTCCGCGCAATCTCGCGCCGGCTGAGCAGCTCGCGCCACGCGCGCTGGACGTCCACAGGGCGCACATTGGGATCGCCCGCGCGCAGCGATGCCGCCAGCGCCGCCTTCAGGCGCTGCGGATCCTCGATGCTGGCCGTTTCAATCGGCTCGTTCCCGAATGGCTCCGGCGCACGACCGACCAGGACG
Source organism: Vicinamibacteraceae bacterium (assembly GCA_050742275.1). Lineage (GTDB taxonomy): Bacteria > Acidobacteriota > Vicinamibacteria > Vicinamibacterales > Vicinamibacteraceae > WHTT01. The sequence goes on along the minus strand of JBOGIN010000970.1, from coordinate 6,459 downwards.
AGCGTCGGATGGCAATGGCGCGCCAGCGCGTAGGCGACCTCCGCGGTGATCCCTCTCGCGCCACCCGTGAGCAGCACGACGTCATTCGAATCGATGCACGGGATCTGCGAGAGACCGGGCAGGTCGAGCGGCGATGCTGCCGGTACCACTGTCACGCGCCGGCCCGATTCATAGCCGACCGCCAGCGTGCGGTCGTCGCTCGCAATCTCGTCGAGCACCCGCCGGCCGAGCGCCGAGACCGGCTCTCTCGGGTCGAGGTCGATCGCCTTGCAGCGAACGGGCAGCTCCAGCGCCAAGGTGCGGATCGTGGCAACGACGCCGGCGTGAGTCGGAACGATCGAGGGTGACGGCTTCGTTCCGAGGGCACCGCCCATGCTCGTGACCGCGAGGAGAAATGCGCCTCCAGCGCTCGCGCGCCGCTCGAGATCCGGCCGCGCCGCGCGCACGACTGCATACAGACTGGTGATGTCCTGCCGCACGCGAGCACGCCATGCCTCGAGGCTGAGCTCCTCCACCGGCTCGCACGGCACGAGGGGGAGCAGATGCACGATTCCACCAATGGGTCCATGGTCTCGGCGGATTCGATCCAGCACCCGCGCCACGCACTCGGGATCGCTGACGTCCGTCTCGTAGACTCCCGCCTCGTCTGTCGCGCTCCCTGCGCCGCGCCGCAGCAGGACCGGCCGTTCGCCGCGCGCGCGCAGCTCGGCGGCAATCTGGTCGGCGACGCCGGCTTCGTCGTCGGTAATCACGGACACGCGTCCGGGAGAAGGCGGTGAAGCGGCACCGGCGAGCGGAGCATCGCGCGAGACGAGCGTCACGCGCGGCAGGGCGCTCGAGGCAAACACCGCGCTTTTATCCTCGGTCTCGTCTCTGGCTCGTTCCGCCCCCAGCGGTGCCGAGCCCTCGTGTGTCTCGGCGCGCCGGCGCGATGGCTCGCGGCCCGGACGCGGCGGCTCCGGCTCGCCATCTCCAGCGCCGCTCAGCTCGTCAATCAGCTCACGAAGGGTCTTCATCCCCGTCAGCCGATCCATCAGCCCTTGGACCCTGCTCTGCTCCGCGGGCGCCGACTGTCTCTGGAACGCGCTGAGAATCTCTACCCGCTTGATCGAATCGATGCCGAGGTCCGCCTCGATATCCAGATCGATATCGAGCATCTCGAGGGGATACCCCGTGCGATCGCTCACGATCTGGAGCAGCCGTGCGGAGACGCCCGCTGCGCGATCCTTCTCGGCGATCTCGGTCGCGGCGCTGGGCTCCACCGGAACCGGCGCAGAGGCCTCCACCCGCGGGCCGGGTGGGGCTGAAGCTGCGACACCCTCGTTGGCGGCCTCCAAAGGCCGCGCTACGAGAGGTGTAGCGACCACAGGTGCTCCGGAAAGCAACTGCTCGTCCTGCGCCGCTTCCGCTGATCGCCCTTGCAGGAACGCCGTCATGACGGCGGCTTGCGTGTCGAGGAACTGCCGCATCACTTGCTGAAACTGCGCCAACACCTCTTCTTCACCGCCGCGCGGAGCAGGGGCAAGGGGCGAGGGAGAAGGGGCAAGGGGCGAGGAAGGAGGGGCGAGGTGAGAGCGAGGTTCAGGGGAGGGCTGAAGCTTGGCCATGACTCGGGTCTCCTTCCCACCATCCGTCGCAACGTCCTTTACCGCCGCTGGGCGAGCACGTCCGCCGTTGACCAACCACAGAGCCGATGCGCGACGCACGCCATCGGTCCGATCGGCCAGGTGCGTCGGATCGACCCGCTCGCCGGCGCGATCGCGGAACAACGCTTCGAAGTCCACGGGAACGCCCTCGGCCGCCAAGTAGCCGATCGTGTGCAGCAGCTGCACCACGCCGTCCGCGCCACCACCATCGATTGAGAGGGCCACGGCATCACGTTGGTCGAGGATCTGCCTGGCGAGCCCTGAAAGCGTCGTTCCGGGCCCCACCTCCACGAAGAGCCGCGCCCCAGCCTCGTACATCGCCGTGATCTCGTCGACGAAGCGAACCGGCCGTATCAGATGCTGGGCGAGCAGATCGGCGACCTGTCCGGGATCATCCGGGTAGAGGGCTCCCAGAGAATTCGAATAGACCGGCACGCGCGGCCGCTGCCAGGTCAAGCCGGACAAGGCGGCCGCCAGGCGCATCTGACTCGCCTCCATCAGCGGCGAGTGAAACGCGCAGGCCACGGGAATTCGTTGGCTCTTGAGTCCCGCCTCGGTCAACCGTCGCATTGCGTCTTCGATGGCGGCGGTGCCACCGGCAATCACGGTCTGACGCGGAGCGTTGAGATTGGCCAGCCAGACCCCGCCACGCTCGCGGAGCGCTTCGACGACGCGATCGGCAGGTGCGTGAACGGCGGCCATGGTCCCGGCGTCGGCGCCGAGCGACTCCTTGATCACGCGTCCGCGAATCTCGGAAATCTCGAAGAGCGCCGATTCATCCAACGCACCGGCCGCCCATAGCGCGACGTACTCGCCGTAACTGTGCCCCGCGGTCATGTCCGGCCGAATACCGAATCGCGCCAACAGGTGGACGAGCCCGACCTCGACCGCCGCCAGCGCCGGCTGCGCCACGTGCGTATCGGTAATTGCCGCGCGCTGCTGGTCGCGCGTTTCGTCGTTCAATGCCGAGGCGGGATAGATGTACGAGCTCAACGCGCGCGGCAGTCGGCCTGACAACAGGCGGTCGGCCCGCTCGACGCTCTCACGCAGATCCCCGAACCGCACCGCGAGGTCACGGAGCATGCTCGGGCGCTGAGCACCCTGGCCCGAGAAGAGGAACGCGATCTTGGGCCGTGCATCGGCGTCGGTCGAGAGATAGACGCCACGTCGGCTGGGCGGGGGCGCTGCCGAACGCGGCGCATCTCCAGCGAGGAGCTGCCGCGCCTGAGCCAGCTTGGCACGCAGATCCTCCAGGCTGCCGGCAACGAGCGCAAGCCGCACCGCCGCCTTCGGGGCGTCGCCACGCAGCCGGGGGCATACGGCCGCCGCGAGGCCGCGGAGGGATTGGCGAGCGCCGCGCTCGAACGATTGCTCGAGCGTGCCGAGCATCGCGTCGAGCGCCGCGGGAGATTCCGCTCGCCAAAAGAACAACTCCGCCGGCCAGATCGGATCGCTGACGAGGGCAGCGCGATCTCGATAGTCGCCGCCGTACTCTTCCAACACCGCGTGGGCGTTCGTGCCACCGAATCCAAACGCGCTGACGCCTGCCCTGCGCGGCACGCCATCCGGGCGTGAGATCCATGGCGTGGCGTCCGTGTTGAGAAAGAACGGGCTGTCCGGCTCCTCGAGCTTTGGATTGGGTCGTTCGACGTGCAGCGTTGGCGGGAGCACGCCGTGGTGGAGGGCCAACGCGATCTTGATGAGACCAGCCACCCCTGCCGTGCTCTTCGTGTGCCCGATCATCGACTTGACCGAGCCGAGCGCACAGCCGCCGCCTCGTGCGCCCGCCTTTCGAAAGACTTCCGTCAGCGACGCGACCTCCGCAGCATCGCCCACCACCGTTCCCGTGCCATGGGCTTCGATGAGGCCGACGGTGCTCGGTGAAAATCCAGCCTCCGTGTACGCGCGCTCCAGCACGCGCACCTGCCCCTGCGGCCGCGGGCTCGTCAGGCTCTTGTCCCGGCCGTCGCTCGAGGCGGCAACGCCCTTGATCACGGCGTAGATGCGATCGCCGTCGCGCTCGGCGTCGGCCAATCGCTTGAGCACGACCACCGCCAGCCCTTCGCTGATGGCAATGCCGTCGGCCGTGGCGTCGAAGGCGCGGCAGCGACCGCGCGGCGAGAGCGCCTGCGTCTTGCTGAAGCAGAGATACCCAAACGGGCTCTGGACGGTATCGACACCTCCGGCAATCACCAGATCGCTGGATCCGGAGGAGAGCTCACGTGCGGCAAGGTAGACGGCCGCAAGAGACGAGGCGCACGCCGCGTCGACGGTGAAGTTCGCCCCGCCCAGATCGAAGCGGTTCGCGACGCGTCCCGCAATGACGTTCAGCAGGATGCCGGGGAACGAATCCTCGGTCCATTGCGGCAATCGTTCGAAGACCTCCGACGCCGAGCCGTCCACGTCCATCATCGGCAGCGTTGCCCTGAAGCCGTACTGGAGACCGAGATCCCCGAGTCCGCCACCGGCGCCCAGGATGACCGACGCACGCTCACGCGCGAACTCGCGGTCCAGATAGCCGGCATCCTGCAACGCTTGACGGACGACCTCGAGCGTCAGCAGCTGAACCGGATCGATGGACGGCAGCGCGTTCGGTGGAATCCCGTACCGCACCGGGTCGAACGTCACATCGTCTAGAAAACCGCCCCACCGCGAGTAGATCTTGTCCGGCCGCTGACGGTCTGGATCGAAGTAGCGGTCGACGTCGAAGCGCTCCTTCGGCACCTCGGTGATGGCATCCACCTTGGAGAGGATGTTGTGCCAGAACGTGGAGGGGTCCGGGGCGCGAGGCAGCAGGCACCCGATCCCCACGATGGCCACGTCACAGGCCGCCTTGACGAACGGGCGCTCCGGCTCGCGGGAATCGACCGACAAGGCGTCCAGCAGTCGCGCGCTGCCTAGTGACACTTCCTCGTGGAGCTGGGCGATGGTGCAGACGCGATCGCGAAGCGCCGCGAGCTGGCCGAGCATGTACATGCCGGAGGAATGCTGCTGTTCCGCGCTCACGTCGACGTAGCGAGGCTCGCTCGTGGGGTCGTGCGTCGTACGTGTGATGCCCTTCGACGCAATGCGAAGCCGTCCCACGTTGAGGGCTTCGAGCTCGTCGCGGATCTCGCCGGCAGGACGCCCCTGGGCGACGAGGTCCCGCTTGATGCTGTGGAAGACGTCGCAGAACGGGGTGTCGGCGCAACGCGTGGAGTGCCCAGGTCCAGTCTCCAAGAGCACCGTGCGCGTGCAGGCCATGGCTTGCTCTTGAAAGTCGTTGAGAATCGCTCCAGACCGAACGGCTTCTTCGGTGAAGAGGTAGGCCGTGCCCAGGAGAATGCCAATGCGCGCGCCGGCAGCGGCCAATGGCGCGGCAATCGCCTGCACCATCGCCGCCGATCGAGCGTCGTGGATCCCCCCGGCGAACAGCACGTGCAGCTCCTCGGCCCGAACGCCGCCGCGGATGGCGTCGAGGAGCAGCTCGACCATCGAGCTCCAGAGAACGAAGCTGCTGCGCGGGCCGACATGCCCTCCACACTCGCGGCCTTCGAACACGAAGCGCCGCGCTCCCTCGTCGAGAAAGAGGCTGAGGAGCGCCGGCGCGGGCACGTGGAGATATGTCGCGATGCCGCGCGCCTCCAAGGCCGCGGCCTGGTCGGGTCGGCCTCCGGCAATCAAGGCGACCGGCGGATGGAAGTCGCGCACGACATCCAGTTGCTCCTGGCGCAGGTCCGGAGGAACGAAGCCAAGGATGCCGATGCCCCACGGGCGTGTACCGAGTCGTGCCTGTGTCTCTTCGAGCAGCGCACGAACCTGATGTCCTCGCATGAGCGCGAGCGCCAGGAACGGCAGCCCGCCGTGTTCCGCAACCGCCTCCGCAAACGCCGGCGTGTCGCTGACCCGCGTCATTGGACCCTGCACGATGGGATACGTGGTTCCGTGCGCCTGCGCGAGTGGGGCGCCCGGCTTCAGCGCGCCCACCTCCTTGGCCGCGGCAACGTGCGCCTTGCAGGAGGCGTCGATGGCACGAACGATCCCTGCGACGTTTTTGTGGCGTTGGACGAGAGGCGCTGCAAACGCGGCGTCCTGACCGAGCAGCCACAAATGGCGCGCTGGATCTCCCCAGCCCACGTGTGCCCGGATGGTCGCCCGCCAGTCAGCGGGCCCCTGCCCGTGCGGCTGTAGCTCGTCGAGGATGGGCGATCCAAGCGATCGATACACGCGGACCGCGTCTCCACGCTCGGAGCCCAAGCACATCGTCTCGCTGCCGTCGAAGCTTTCGACGAAGCGGCGGATAGGATCCGGCAATCCAGACTCTGGCGTCAGCAGAAGCTGGCTCTCCAACACCACACCGGCGGCGCCCGCCACGAGACATGCCGGCGCCGTGTGCAGGCCGATCCCGCCAGCGGCCCAGACGGGGCGATCGGCGCGCGCCAAGAGCCGTTGCAACAGGATGAAGGTGGTCTCCTCGCCGACGAACCCACCGGCTTCGTGCCCCTTGGCAATGAAGCCATCGACACCGCAGGCCCGCCCGAAGTCGGCGTGCTCGACCGACGTGCACTCGAGCCACACGCGCCTACCGGTAGCACGAACGGCCGCCACGAACGCGTCGAGGGTCGGTGCGTCCGCGGCGGACGCAATGACGGGATCCACCGCGGCAGGCAGTTCGCGCAGGATGTGATTCGAGAGCTCCGCCTCGTCTGGTGCGAGCTTGACAGCCAGCACGCCGCGTCCGTATCGCGCCAGACGATCGAGCGCACGGCGGGCGGCCGTGAGATCCCGAACGTGGAGCAGATTCAGAATGCCAACGGCGCCGCTGCGGCTGGCG
>JBOGIN010000969.1:0-5948 GCA_050742275.1 Vicinamibacteraceae bacterium | reverse complement strand
ACGCCCGCCGGCGCCACGGCGAGCGGGCGCCGCGACCACGCGCGCTCGTCCCCACCGATGCGCTCTCGCCGCTGTTCCAGGCGGTCCTCGAAGCCACGGAGGAGGCGGTCTACAACTCCCTGCTCGCCGCACCCACCATGACCGGCAACGGCCACACGGTCGAAGCGCTGCCGATCGACGAGCTGCGCCGGCTCCTGCAGTCGGCGTCTAGTCGTCGGTAGGATCCCCCTGGAGCAGGAATTCCGTATCCAAGGTCTGCGCTCCCTGCTCGGTGCACACCGCGAACTTCGAGCGATACAGCGAGACGCCGGCGTACTCACCCTTCTTGCTCACCACGTAGAAATTGAGCTGGAAGCTCGGCTGTCCCCGCGCGTTGAGCAGCCGCTTCTCGACGGTGTTGGCCTGCACGCGCTTCAACGCCTCGAGCGCCGCATCCTTCGGGTGTCGGCCCGCGCGCATTTGCTCCACGATGAAGAACGAGCACAGGTTGTAGAGGTTTGCCTCTCCGCGGCCGGTGGATCCGGCGGCCCCGACGTCGTTGTCGACGTACAATCCCGCGCCGAGAATCGGCGAGTCGCCCACGCGTCCCGGAATCTTCCAGGCCAAACCGCTGGTTGTCGTCACGCCGCACACGTCACCGCGCGCGTTGACGCCGTCGCAATTGATCGTGCCCCAGATGTGATCAGGGTCCAGAAGGCCCTCGCGTGCCATCTGCAGGGTTGCGCGATACGCCGCCTCGACGCGCTTCTCGGGATCGAGATAGTGCTCCGGGTCGGTGCGCCGCTTCCATTCCAGCCAGAGCTCGCGCGACCGCGGCGTGTTCAGATCCTCCTCGATCTCGAATCCGAACTGGCGTGCCAGCTCCTGGGCGCCCTTCCCGACGATGAGATGGTGGTCGGTCTGGTTCATGACCAGGCGCGCGACCTGCGCCGGCGTGCGCACGCCCTCGAGCGCCGCAACGCCGCCGGCCCGCCGCAGCGGGCCGTGCATGCAGCACGAGTCGAGCTGTACCACACCGTTGGCGTTGGGCAGACCGCCGTAGCCCACGCTCGTATCTTCTGGATCGAGCTCGACGATGCTGACGCCGTCGATCAAGGCATCGAGGAGGTCCTTGCCCTCCGTGAGCCGCGTGAACGCCGCGTGGACGGCGGTCATGGGCCCGCCGTTCTTGTGGCGGTTGCCGTTTGCCGACGCGATGACCACCGGCCTGGCGGCCGGCGGGACGAGCACGGCCGGCGCCGCCTGCGTCGTTGTGGCGATCGCAGCCGCACCGGTCGCCGCGACGCTCGTCTGAACGAACTCTCGCCTGGTGATGCGTTTACGCATTTCCCGAATCCCGCTTCCTGAGTCCTGATTCCCGAATCCTGAATCCCGAATTGACGAGGGCGAGAACCGCTGACTAGCATAGTGCGATTTGGCTGCACCGAGCGTGGAACGTGAGATCTCCCTCGACGCCGTACGGGATGCGGCCGCGGCGATATACGCGGTCGCCGTGCGCACGCCGCTCATTCCGTGGGATCCGCCTGGCGCGCGCACGCCAGGCGATCGGCCTCGCATCTACCTAAAGCTCGAGACCGTCCAGCCAATCGGTGCATTCAAGATCCGGGGCGCGTACAACGCGGTTCGCCGCATGCCGCCTGCCACGCTCGCCCGCGGCGTGTGGACGGTCAGCGCAGGAAATGCCGCGCTCGGCGTGGCGCTGGCGGCACGGCACCTGGGCGCGCCATGTGCGGTCATGATGATTGACACGGCGCCGGAAGCCAAGCGGCGAGGGATCGATCAGCTCGGCGCGACCATCGTGCCGGTCCCGTACGATGAAGCATGGCACGCGGTCGAGCAGCATGGCTCGGACCGAATGCGTGGGACGTTGGTGCACCCGTTCGACGACGATGACGTCATTGCCGGCCACGGCACGATTGCGTTGGAGATCCTGGAGGATCTTCCCCAGGTGACAGCGGTCGTTGCCGCGGTGGGCGGCGGCGGCCTGGTGGCCGGCATTGCGGCCGGGCTGCGCGCGCTGAGACCGGATGTGCAGGTCTACGGCGCGGAGCCGGAAACGGCCGCGCCGCTGGCGGCCTCCATCGCGTCGAACCGCCCCGGCGTGTTCTCCGAGTGGAAGGCGTCGTTCGTCGACGGCGCCGGCGGCAAGTCAGTGCTGCGCTCGATGTGGCCGCTCGTCTCTCCGGCACGACTCGACGGCTCGATTGTCGTCACGCTCGAGCAAGTGCGCGCGGCGATGCGTCTCGTGGCGGAGCGGACGCATGTGATTACGGAGGGCGCCGCGGCATGCGCGGTCGCGGCGGCGCTCACCGGGAAAGCCGGTCCAGGCCCGGTGGTGGCGGTCCTCTCCGGCGGCAATATCGATCTGGCGCGGTTTACCTCGCTCGTGTCCGAGTAGCTCACCAGCCCGTGCTGGTGCTGGCGCGCGTCGCGCGCCGCGGACACGGAACGCGGATAACATTTCGTGGAATAGATCGCATCGCGGTTCAATGGCTATAGAACAGCACGACCCTGGGCTTCCCGAACTTCCTGCTCGCGTGGCAGGCCTGCGCGAGCTCGCCAACGATCTGTGGTGGGTGTGGCACGACTATGGGCGAGAAGTGTTTCGCGTGCTCGATTACCCCCTCTGGCGGGCCACCGCGCACAACCCGGTTGAGCTGCTGCGCCTGGTCTCTCCGGAGCGATTGGCCGAAGTCGCCAACGACCCGGCGTTCTTACGCCTCTACGACACGGCGTTGGAGCAGCTCCAGAACACGCAATGCGCGACCAATACCTGGTGGTCGCGCCGCACCGCGATCGGCCGCCAACGACCGATTGCGTATTTCTCGGCGGAGTTCGCGCTGCATCAATCGCTGCCCATCTATGCCGGCGGCCTCGGTGTGCTCGCGGGCGATCACTGCAAGGAGGCGTCCGATCTCGGGCTGCCGCTCATCGGCGTCGGTTTCATGTACCCGCAGGGCTATTTCCATCAGCGGCTCTCCGCGGATGGCTGGCAGGAGGAGCACTACGTCCGCCTCGACTGGCAGGATGCGCCAATCGAGCGCGCCACGGTCGGAGAGCGGCAGGACTGCGTGGTGGCCGTCCCGCTCGGGAATCGCACGGTGCTCGCGCAGGTGTGGCACGTGCGGCTCGGGTGCATCCGGCTGTATCTCCTCGACACCGATCTCGAAGAGAACGCGCCGTGGGATCGCGAGCTCTCCGCGCGCCTCTACGGCGGCGATCGCGAAACGCGCATCCAGCAAGAGATCGTGCTCGGCATCGGCGGCGTGCGTGCCATGCGCGCGCTCGGCTACGATCCCATCCTGTGGCACCTCAACGAAGGCCATGCCGCGTTCGTCGCGCTGCAGCGGATCCGCGATCTGGTCGAGCAGGGCGCGCGCTTCGATCAAGCCCTTCAAACGGTGCGCGAGACGACGGCGTTCACGACGCACACGCCCGTGGCCGCCGGGCACGATGCCTTTCCGTTCTCGCTGGTCGAAACCCACCTCGCCGGCTGTTGGGGCAGTCTCGGCGAGCTGCGTGAGGAGTTCCTCGCGCTCGGCGGGTACGACAACGGACAGGGCACCCAGTTCAACATGACGACGCTCGCCATGCGTACGTCCGGCGCCATCAATGCCGTGAGCCGGCTGCACGGCGACGTGACGCGCACGATGTGGCAGCCGCTGCTCGAGGAGCTGGGTCGCCCGGACGCCATCGCGGCGGTCACCAACGGCATCCACGTGCCCTCGTGGCTGGCCGTTGACGTCGCACGGCTCTACGATAGATACGTCGACGCGCGCTGGCGCGATCAGCATGACGATCCGCGGGTCTGGGACGAGGTCCTCGCGATCCCAGACGAGGAGCTCTGGCACGTGCGCCAGCGGCTGCGTGCCTATCTCTTTGCTTTCGTGCGCGAGCGCATGCGCGACCGCTGGATGAACCAGCATGTCAATACGGCCCGCGTCCTGGCCGGTGGCACGCTGCTCGACTCCGACGCGCTCACCATCGGCTTCGCTCGCCGCTTTGCCACGTACAAGCGGGCGGATCTCATTTTTCACGACCCGGCCCGTCTGGCGCGCATCCTCAATCAGCTCAAGCGTCCCGTGCAGATCATCTTTGCCGGGAAGGCGCATCCGGCGGACGAGCCGGGCAAGCGAGTGCTGCAAGCCATCTATCAACGCGCGGTCGATCCGGCGTTTGGCGGTCGGGTCGCGTTCGTCGACGACTACGACCTGCACGTGGCGCATTTCCTGGTCCAGGGGTGCGACGTGTGGCTGAACAACCCGCGCAAGCCGCTGGAGGCGAGCGGCACGAGCGGCATGAAGGCGTCGATCAACGGAGTCCTCAACGTCAGCATCGGAGATGGCTGGTGGGCCGAGGGCTACGGCGGCACCAACGGGTGGCTCATCGATCCGGGTACCACGAACGACGACCCCGCGGCGCAGGACGCCGCCGACGCGGAAGCGCTCTATCGCCTGCTCGAGGAACAGATCGTGCCTACGTTCTACGAGCGCGACGAGCACGGCATCCCGAGACGTTGGGTTCGGATGGTCAAAGAGGCCATCCGGACGATCGCGCCCCGCTTCTCGACGCGACGGATGCTCAAGGAGTACGTGGAGCGGATGTATCTTCCGGCGATAGAGACGTTGACGAGCAAGAGCGAGTAGTGAGCGACCGTTCGTCAGGCGATCCCCGATCGAGCGCTTCCCGTGATGCTCGCGCTCATGCCTTGGCCAACTCGCGGCGAATGGTGGCGAGCTGCTTGCGCTCCGCGGCCGACAGCTTCGGGAACTGCGGATGGAGGCTGTCGAGCGCGTCGAGGAGAATTCGCGCCACCACCAGCCGCATGAACCATTTCTTGTCGCCCGGCACGATGTACCAAGGGGCGACGTCGGTGCTCGTGGCTGAGAGCATCTCTTCGTACGCGCGCTCGTAATCGCGCCAGCGCCGCCGCTTCGCGACATCGTCGGCCGAGAACTTCCACTGCTTGGCGGGCTCGTCGAGCCGCTTCAAGAAGCGCCTCAGCTGCTCCCCCTTCGACAGGTGCAGAAAGCACTTGCGGATGAGCGTTCCGTTGCGCCAGAGATGACGCTCCATGGCGTTGATGTCCTCGAATCGCTCTTCCCAGATCCGTGACGTGACGCGCTCGGGTGGAAGCCTCTGGCCCGCCAGGAGATCCGGTGGACGCGCACGACGATCACGTCTTCGTAGTGGGAGCGGTTGAACACGCCGATCTGCCCGCGGCGCGGCATGGCATGGTGTGCGCGCCAGAGATAGTCGTGATCGAGCTCTTCAGCCGATGGCTGCTTGAACGACGTCACGGTCACACCTTGCGGGTTCAGACCACGCATGACATGCTCGATCGTTCCGTCCTTTCCCGACGCGTCCGATCCCTGCAGCAAGAGCAGCACGGACCACCGGTCCGCCGCCCAGAGCCGCTCCTGGAGCTCGAACAGCTTGGGGAGAATCCGTTGGAGCTCCTCGTCCGCGGCCTTGCGGCTCGTGAACGGCGCCGTATCGTCCGTGGCGCGCCGTGTGAGGTTCACGCGCGTTCCCGGTTCGACGCGAAGGCGATCGAGGCTCAGTTTTTGCATTGCGGATTACCCTTCTCGTAGAATGACGTCGTATGCCTCGGAAGTCGGTCTCGAGCGTGCGGTGCCCCCTGTGCGGAGCCAAGGAAGTGTCGGAGCCCCGCGGAGAAGAGAAATACTGCCGCGACTGCTGGGACAAGAAGATCGCGGTCGAAGAGATCGTAGCGCGCGAGTTCGCGCTCAAGCGGTACATTCGCGCGCACAGCGCAGAGAAATACCTCATCTATCACTCGACCCTCAAGCGTCCCTGCGGGCAGTTGATTGTCGTCGACGATGGATACGATTTGTTCCTCACGATGGTCCTGTATCCGAGCTTCGCCTGGGAGGAGCCAGCGTATCACCTCGAAGGCGACCCCGATGGCCGGAGCTTTGGTGAGA
>JBOGIN010000968.1:0-4907 GCA_050742275.1 Vicinamibacteraceae bacterium | reverse complement strand
GGTTGTTTGGCGCGTCAGCCTCGACGACGCATGCAGCAAGGTCGGTTCAGGACGCGCGGGATGATCCCAAGGCTGCACGCCTGCGCACCCATCTCGTGCGGTGGACGGCGCTCTTCCTGCTCTTCGGCTCGTGGGCAGTCATCCGTCCGCCGCTGCAATCGCCAGACGAGACCGATCACTTCGTACGAGTGCTCTCGATGGCGCGGCAACCGTGGCTCGTGTTTGGCGAGGAGGTGCACCTGCCGGCACGGCTGCTCACGCCATTCGTCTTCCGCGGCAACGAGCCGGTTGCCGCGCGAAAGTTGATGTTCGATGGTGACGCACAGCTCACGGCAGATGAAGTCACCGACCTCGAGCGAAGCGTGCTTCCCTTCGCGGCTGCCGATGACGACCACATTCTGTCGCACGCGTGGGCGTACCCGCCCGTGTACTACCTGCCCGTGTTCCTCGTTGGCCGAGCGCTGACGAGCGCGCTGGCGCTTTCGCCGTACGACGCGTTCTATACCTACAGGCTTGCGTCCGCGGCCGTCTCGGCCGCCCTCTGGGTGCTGGTCGCAGCAGTCATGGGGCGCGTGCTCACGAGGCCTGGGGACCGACGCCTCGCGTTTCTCCTGATGGTCGCGGCACCCATGGTGGCCTTCCTCGCCGGCAGCTTGAATGCCGACGCCACCATGCTGCCATTGTCGGTGCTGGCCACCCTGCTCGTGTGGGACCTCGCGAGAAACGGACGCGGGAGTCTCCGCACGCTCATCGCACTGCTCGCGCTGGCGCTCACCAAGCCTGCCGCGATTGTCGTGATCCTGAGTCTCGGCGCAGCGCTGATCTTCACAACGGTCGTGCGGCGAGGGGTGCGGGGGCGACTGTTGGACATGTGTCCCGACCTCCCGTCGGGGCTGAAGGCGATCTTGGCCTGCGTGCGCGCGCTGGCGTTGGCGTACGTCGCGTACTACGCGTGGGTGTCGCCGCATCTGATTGGCGTGCCGCTCGACCTCTCGCCCAGCGCGTACCTCACGATTCTGCCCCGCCGCGCGGCCCTGATGTGGGCTGGCTTCTGGGGGAACCCTGGCTGGCTCGACTACCGGCTCGAATGGGGGTGGTACGTCGCGCTCGCCGTCGTCTGCCTGATGAACATGGGCTACTATCTGGCGGATCGCTCGCGGCGGTATGCCGCGTTCGCCTGGTTTGCCATCGTCAGCGCGCTGTCGCTCGGCGCCGCGCTCCTGCTCGGAGAGTATCTCGCAACGTCTCGCGTTGGCTTCACGCTTCAGGGCCGCTACTTTCTCCCGGCGCTGCCGGCGCTGGTGGTCCTGATGATGCACCGCGGCCAGGCGGTCCGGCTTGGCCTCGTGGCACTCGTCATCGTCTGCCATCTCGTCCTGGTGGACCTCACTGCGCGCCGGTACTACGTCGACGACTGGCGCGGCGTCATGGCCGCGCTGCCCTACTTCCATTGATCCCAGCCATGACGGCGACAGCGGAACCTTGGAGACAATGATCAGGACGGTCGCGGTCACGTCAGCGCTTGCGGCGGTGCTCCTGCTCTGGATGCAAAGCCCTGAACGAATAGAGGTGACTGCCGCCGAGAGCCTGCTGGAAACGGAGGCTGCCCTCGACGGATTTCATGGGCGCGAGCGCTTTCTCGACAGGCCAACGCGCTGGACCAACGGCAACGCGCGCATCGTGGTGCCGATATCGCCGTTGCGCCGGATTACGCGTGTGCAGGTAACGGCCGCCGGCTTCCCGGGGCGCGCGGATCACACTGTCACCATCCTGGCCGTGGGGCTCGGTCTTGCCCGTGCCACGTTGCACGACGGGTTCACCGAGATCGACGTGTCCCTGGGGCGTCGAGCCACACCGCTTGCAGACGACTTGGTCGTGATGCTGCGTTCGCCCGGCATCGAAAGTCCACCGAGCATCCGTCGAGTGGGAGTCCGATTCAATCGTCTCGTCGTCGACACGGAGTGGTTGCCGCTTTCCACAGCGTGGCGGTCGGCGCTGGCGTGGCTCGGCCTGCCCTGTTTGGCGCTCGCCGTGGCGGGTTTCCTCGGCAGCGTCATTGGCGGACGCGTTGCGGCATTGGTTGGTATGGGAGCCATGTTCGCGCTGTTCGTGGCTGGCGGGAGCAGCCTGCGCGGTTTCCCAGGCGGCTCGATACCGTTCTTCCTGTCCGGGTTCTTCTCGCTCTGCTGGCTCCTGACGGCTCGCGCGCGGCGTACCGCCCCGAGCAACAGGTCGACGTGGGCGTGGTTGCTTGGCCTTCTGCTCGCTACCGCGCCCTTGGCGCTGTTGTCGCTATGGGTTTTGAAGGCAGCGGTCGACGTTCCGCGCTACGACTCATGGGAGCTGATGCCACGCATCGAAGCGTTTCGGCACGGCACGCTGACGCTTCAGTCGCTGGCGTTGCAGAGCACGCAGCATCGTTCCTTCTTCATGCGGCTCGTGCTGGTGCCACTCGCGTCGTGGTCAGGGTGGAACGTCAACTATGAAATCGCCTGTTCTCTCGTGACTGCAATGCTGACGTACTTGCTGTTGCTGTGGCGGCTCACCGCCGCCGCGATGCCGGCGCGCATGGGCGCCGTCGCGGCCGCGGCCTCGAGCGTTGTCGTCTTTTCGGGCCAGCAGTTCGAGAACTGGCTGTGGGGATATCAGTTCGAAGCGTTCCTCATGAACCTTGGGGTCGTCGGCGCGGCCTTGGCCTTCGCGTCTGTCCGTCGGTCCTGGTGGAGCCTCCTCGTCGCCGGTGCGTGCGGGATTGTCGCCACGTATTCTTTCGCGCCCGGTCTTCTGGTCTGGCCGGCTGGCCTGGCGCTGCTCGCTGGCCTACGCGGTCATCAGCGGCGCTGGAAGATGCTGTTTTGGAGTCTGTTGTCCGCTGCCGTCGTTTGGTCGTACTTCGCAGACTACGTGACACCCATGGGATACGAAACCGTGGGCTTGCGCCTTCACTCCCTTGCAGCGCTCGGCGAGCTCGCGTTGAAGGTCATCACGTTCCTTGGAATGCCGCTGACGTACGCAGACGAGCTGTGGCGCGCCGGCGTGGGCTGGCGTGAGCTCGTGACATGTGGCATTGGGGCGGCAGGTGCGATAGCTCTCGCGCTGATTGCAACCCGTCGTCTGCTCGGACCGGATGGCTGGGCGGGCGTCGAGACGTCGACCGTACTCGGCGCGGTAGGTGTCGGGACAGCACTGGTGGCAGCGCTTGGCCGCGCGAGCCTGGACACGCCGGGAGGTCTTGTCGTCTCGCGATATACGACCATCGGTAACCTCGTGTGGCTCGCGCTCATCCTTGACATCGCGCAGAGCGCTCGGCTGTCGGGCTCTACGTCGAGCGCACGGCCGGCAAACCGCCGGTCCATCGGCTGGCGTTCCGCGGCTGCGCCTGCCCTCGCGGCAGCGATTGCCGTGGGCGCTCTACCAGGCTGGTGGAGCAGCCGACGAGGATTCGAGAACTCGTGGGAGGTCTTCAACCCTGCCCGGCACGCGCTCGCCTCAGGGCAGATTTCACCGGCGCTGACGCCGCTCATCTGGGACTACCGCCTGATGGCGGACTGGGTTCCCGTGTTGAAGCGCGAGCGCCTCTCCGTCTTTCGCGATGAGCCTGTTCCGTGACAGGGCGCAGTCGCGCATTCAGGAATTCTGGAAGTAAGCAATCACCTTGCCGAGGATCTCGTCGAGACCCACCTGCGGCTCGTAGCCGACGAGCTCGCGGATCTTCGTGATGTCCGGTACGCGGCGCTGCATGTCTTCGAAGCCGGCTTCGTACGCCTTGTCGTAAGGAACGGTGACGATCTCCGAGCGGCTGCGGCTCAGCGTCTTCACTTTCTTCGCGAGATCGAGAATGGAGATCTCCTGACCGTTCCCGACGTTGAACACCTCACCGATGGCGGCCGGATGCACCACGACCGCCAGCACAGCGCGGATCACATCACCCACATAGGCAAAGCTGCGAGTCTGGCTGCCATCGCCGAACACCGTGATCGGTCTGTCGGCGAGCGCCTGCCGCACGAAGCTCGGGATGACCATGCCGTACTGGCCGGTCTGACGCGGGCCGACCGTGTTGAAGAATCGCATGATGATGACGGGCAGCTTCTTCTCTTTCCAGTACGCGAGCGCGAGGAACTCGTCGATGGCCTTGCTGCAGGCGTAGGCCCAGCGATGCTTGTGCGTGGGGCCCATCACGAGATCCGCATCCTCACGAAAGGGCACGGCGTCGTTCTTCCCGTAGACCTCCGATGTCGAGGCGAGCACCACCAGCTTCTTCTTCTTGTTCGCGTGCTGCAGCACGACCTCGGTGCCGTGGACGTTGTTCTCGATCGTTTTAACCGGCTCTTCGACGATCTTCCTCACCCCGACGGTTGCCGCCAGGTGAAAGATCACGTCCGCGCGATCGACGAGCTCGGCGAGCACCGGCTCGTTCGCGACGCTATCGATCGTGTAGTGGAACTCCCGTCGCGCCTTCAGATGCTCGATGTTCGTGATCGATCCGGTGGACAAATCGTCGAGGACGAACACGTCGTGCCCGGCGTCGAGCAGGGCCTCCGACAGGTGCGACCCGATGAACCCCGCTCCCCCTGTGATGAGTGCTCGCATGATGACGGTACGGAAGGACGCCGCGCTCCGCTAATCCTTGGCGTACTCGAGACGCAGCAATGCGCGGCGAACCGGGACTTCGAGCGGCTCGCACAGGTCCAGGACCGCTTGAACCTGCGTCGCGGGAATGTGTGAGGTCGAGATGATGACTTCGGAGATTTCCATGCTCAACAGCGCATCCTCCAAGCGCTCCATGCCGCCCAACACGGGCACGTCCAGCACCCGTGACCCGTGCTTGTCCCGATCGTCGTCCAGGAATCCCACGGCGTCACGGTTCAAATCGCGGTTGCTCCGGATCTCCCGGAGCACCATCACGC
>JBOGIN010000967.1:0-3507 GCA_050742275.1 Vicinamibacteraceae bacterium | reverse complement strand
CCGTGCGGATCTTCGAGCGGCTCAAGGCGGCAACCGACAATGACCCGGACGCCGTGATGAAGCTTGCCGTGGCGCTTCACGCCAGTGGGCGAGCGCGCGAAGCGCTCGTCCTGCTCCAGCCGATGGCTGACCGGCCGGATGCCGACGCCACGTTGCTCAACCTCGTGGCGGACGTCCACGCCAGCGTGAACGACGTCGCCAAGGCCATCGCTGCGCTCCGGCGCGCCATCGACACGGCGCCGCGTGACGAGGTGCACTACGTCAGCCTCGCCTCGCTGTGCCTCGAGCACGAAGCCTACGACCTCGCGCTGGAGATAGCCGACGTGGGCCTGCAGAACATTCCCGACTCCGCGCGGCTCTACACGATGCGAGGCCTCGTCTACGCGCAGCTCGGAAACGAGGAGGGCGCCGAGAAGGATTTTCAGCGCGCCGGCCAGCTCGAGCCGGAGCGTCCCGTCGGCCGAGTCGGGCAGAGTCTCGCGCTTCAGCAGGCGGGCCGCATCGAGGAATCGATTGCGCTGCTGCGAGCCGAGGCGCAACGACATCCCAAGGACGCCGCGACGCGCTTCCTGCTGGGGAAGGCACTCGGCTCGCGCGCCGCCACTGGATCGCCAGAAGCGCGGGAGGCGGAGCAGGCGCTCCTGCGCGCGGTGACGATCGCGCCGGATTTTGCCGACGCGCATGCCGAGCTCGGCAAGCTGTACCTTCGTCTCGGCAAGCCGTCACGGGCCATCGACCGTCTCCAGAGCGCCCTCGAGCTCGATTCCTCGAACCGGCAGGCCACCTATCAGTTACTACGTGCGCTCCGCCAGGCGGGCCGCCAAGAAGAAGCGGCGCAAGTCGCCCGCAGGCTGCGCAAACTGATGGAACAGGAGCGGACCAACGAGGTCGAACGGAACAGGCTGCGGCTGATCAAGGTCTCTCCACGCGTACCGTGAGCCGCGATGCGGCAAGCACAGACTACCGTTCGGGGGACGCTCACCCCAGTGTGCGCGCCTCCCACGTCGGAACATCGACTCCCTTCACGACGAGCCACAGGGCAAGTCCCAACTCCGCGAAGAAGGCGGGCAGCAGGGCCCAGGGGAAGAGGCTAGCGCCAAAAGCCGGAGCCAGGATCACGGCAAAGCTGCTGACCAGGTAGCCTGCGCCTCCGATTGCCAGCAGGAGGCCGATGAGGCTGGGCAGGTATCCTGACTTGTAGATCAGGACCCCGAGCAGGATACACATGACCCCGAAGAATATGAGGGCTACACCGTAGCCATCTCCATGCAGCCTCAGCGACAGGTATGCGAGGGCCTCCAATGGCTTCTGCTCGAAGGCGTTGAGATAGACGGTGCCTCCCAGCACGCCGGCGGCCATGAGCAGGAACAGCTTGGCAACGGCGTAGACAGCGACGAACGTCAACCTATAGAACGCCGCTAACAAGGCCACGGTGCGGCTCACCGGCTCGAGGAGCACATACAGGATCAGCGCCAGCGCGACATCGCACACGCACGTGAGCAGCTCACCCGCCAATCCAACGCGGAACAGCGTTTCCGACGCCAGGATGTTGTTGGCGGTAGCGGCGGCGTCGCCACTCACAATCAAGCTGTCACGGACGAAGATCTGACCGAAGAGTGCAGCAACGATGATGAACAAATAGAGGCCCCCGCCGATCCGGGCGTACGTCTGCGGCGAGCCTTCAACGGCACGACGTGTCACGTTGCCTCCTTGGCAAATGGATGTGACTGTTGAGCGTCGGCTACAATCGACCCTGCGAAACCGAGCATGGTCGCCACATGCGGGAAAAACATTCCGACACAGCTTCCACGAGCGTCGATCATCTCCAAGACAACTGTATAGGATGTCCGATGTTACAACGACTCGCCGCGCGGTCAGTCAGGGCTCGTTGCTGTGACGAGCCGGAGGACAGTTGACGCACGGCATCGGACGATGCCATCGTCGTCGAGTGCGCTCGAGGACGCGTGTTATGCTTCAACCAGTAATGGACAGCAAGGGCGTGCGGCGGCGGGCGACATATGACGACCTCCTGCAGGTGCCCGATCATCTGGTCGCCGAGATCGTTGATGGCGTGCTGTACACGTCGCCGCGACCCGCGTTCCGACATGCGCGCGCCGGCTCGAAACTCGGCATGGACCTCAGTCCGTTCGACGAGAGTGGCGGTGAGCTTGGCGGTTGGTGGATTCTGGACGAGCCAGAGCTGCATTGTGGCTCGGACGTGGTCGTGCCCGATCTGGCAGGCTGGCGCGTCGAGCGGATGCCGGCGCTCCCGGACGTCAACTTCTCCACGCTTGCGCCCGACTGGATCTGTGAGGTTCTGTCGCCGTCGACCGCGCGGCTCGATCGGGACAAGAAGCTTGGAATCTATGCCCACGTGCAGGTGAGGCACGCAAGGCTGCTCGATCCGATCGCCAAAACGATTGAACTCCTGGTCCTCAAGGGTTCACGCTGGACGCTTCACGCCACATACAGGAACAACGACCGGATCCGCGCGCTGCCCTTCGACACCATCGAGATCGACATGGCCGGCTTGTGGGCTGAAGCTCGGACCGCGGCGCGGCGCTGACCGCGTTCCTCCCCACGCTGGACGCGATGAAGCAAGCCGTCGCCGTCGGCCTGGGTGTAACGATCGTCTCACCCGGGTATCAGGTCGCGATGCTCAGGCGGCGCTGATCTCTTTGCGCATGAACACGCAGGCGATGGGGCGCCCAGACATCAGGTGCGTCTCTCCGCGACCGACTTCGGTGAATCCATTCGCGCTATAGAACGCTACTCCAGCGAGCGACGCCTCGACGTGGATGCTGGTGGCGCCGGTGGCAATGGCATGCGCTTCGGCCAGCCTGAGCAGGTCAGAGCCAATTCCGCGCCGCGCCGCAATGCCTCTCACGTACGCAGACATCCCATGTGTCGAGCCCTCGATGCAATACTCGCTTGCAAAGCCGAGGACCAACGCGTGGCCATGCACGTTACCGGTCGCAATGAAGAAGACCTCCCCGCGTGCCATCGCGTTGCGGTACACATCCCCTGTGAGGCCCTCTTCCCAATCCGCCACGACATTGGGTGGATAGAATGCCTGGCCAACCGTCCGGATCGAGTCGCGGTGCGCCAGCGCGATGTCGTCGGCATCTGATGGGTTTGCCCGGCGAGTTTCGAGGTTCGCGATTTTCATCGACCGCTAGCGGCCAGCTCGCGATGCGCTCCGCAGGCAACGGTGGGTGGCACAAGGCTTGTGCCGGACTCGTTCCAGAACGAGTTAATGATCGCCACACATGACAATGTGACGATCCATGCCACACGCAGATTGAATGCGATCCGCCCGTGTCACCGCCACGCAGCCTGTTCGAGCTCCGCAATGAGCAGCGCAGATGGCGGGCCAAACCTGGGATTGAGATGGTCCGGGCCTTCGAACACTCTCAGGACGCCTTGCTTGTGAGACAGCGGATACGGATCGGGCGGGCTCGTGTCTCCCTCCTGGCGGACATGGACGACAAGAGAGCTGTTCATCGT
>JBOGIN010000966.1:0-3392 GCA_050742275.1 Vicinamibacteraceae bacterium | reverse complement strand
TCTACACGATCGGCAACCCCGGCGTTGGACGAGGGCAGTATTTCTTCGTGGCTGGGACTGACCTCCGGAAGGAGCTGCCGAAGGCCGTGCGCGACTACGACAGCGTCGAGCTCGCGCTGGACCGTCGACTGTCGAACAACCGGGGCGTGAGAGTCAGCTAGCTCTGGAGCCGGCTGTACGGCAACTACTCGGGGCTCTCGCAGTCGGACGAGAATGGCCGATTGAGTCCGAATGTCGGCCGCCTGTTCGACTATCCCATCATGAGCTTTGGCGAGAACGGCCAGCCGGTTCTCGGCGTCCTCGCCACGGACCGGCCGCACCAGTTCAAAACGCAGTTCATCTATACGTTCCCGTTTGGGACAGGTGTTGGGCTGAACCAATACGTCGCGAGCGGCATCCCAACCACGAGAGAGGCGGCCTTCATTGGGAGCAGCTTCTACCCGGTGCCGTATGGCGGGCGTAACAGCGACGGGCGGACGCCGCTGTTCACGCAGACGAATCTGTTGCTCCAGCACGAGCTGCGGTTGGGGTCGCGGAACCGCCTGCTATTGATGATGGACGTCCAGAACCTCTTCGATGAGCAGACGGCGACCAACCGTTTCCCGAGCGAGCTCGCATCCGGTCAAGCCATCGGCGTCGGCGAGAGTGATTTCTACAACGGAGTCAACACGCAGCAGTTGATCGAGGGTCAACATCTGGTGCGCGATGCCCGGTTCCTCATGGACAGCGCCTTCCAGGCTCCGCGATCGATTCGCGTTGCTGTGAAGCTGTTGTTCTAGCGGACCGCGGCCTCCGGCCGCGCTCCCCGACGCTCACTTGTGAACCCCACAACTTGACTCAAATGCGTCAAGTTTCGGCTTCTCAAGGGTTCTGACGACCTACTCACGGCGAAGGGCGATGAGAGGATTCACTCGCGCCGCGCGCCAGGCAGGCGCGGCCGCCGCGCCAAGGGCAACCGCCGCCAGGAGGACGAGAGCGCTCGCGAGAGTCGCTGGATCCAACGGGCTGACCGCGAACAGCAGCCGTTGCAGCACGCCGGTGAGTGCCGTCGCCCCAACGAGCCCCAGGGCGAGCCCGGCCGCCGTGAGCAGGAGCGCTTCGCGTACGACGAGAAGCAAGACACTTCGGCCGCTGGCGCCGAGCGCGATGCGAAGGCCGATCTCCCTCGAGCGCTGCGTCACCGCGTACGACACGACGCCGGCCATCCCGACGGCAGTCAATAGGAGGCCGACGCTCGCGAAGAGAGAAAGCACGAACGTGCCGAGGCGGGGCCTGGCCGTGGCGTCGGCGACAATGGCTTCCATCGGCTGGACTTGCGAGATGACCGCCGCGCGGTTGAGCGCTCGTGCCTCGGTCGAGAGCTGTCTGCTCAGCGCCTTCGTATCGCCCACGGTTCGTATGACAATCTGTGCTTCGTGCCAGGGATACTGAGTGTACGGGAAATAGACTTCCGGTTGCGGGTCCGCGGTGACCGCCTTCGTCCGCATGTTTGCAACAACGCCGACGATCTCGATGCGATCGTTGGGATCGAGCTTGCGAGGGTACATGACGTCGCGTGGCGCGTAGTACACGTGGTCGCCGATAGGGTCCACGCCCGGCCAATAGCGGTGCGCCATGCTCTCGTTGATAATCGCGACGTTCGGATGATCGCCATCGTCCCGCTCGGTGAAAGCGCGCCCGCGCGGCAACGGTGTGCCGAGAGCGCGGAAATAGTCGGGCGTGATCGCACACCACGTCGCCGACAGGCGGTTGCTGGTGTCGTGGCGATCGGCGCGGATCAAATCCATGGGACGGCCGCCAGGGATCAACGGGAGCGTGCTGGCGCCGGCTACGGCGCGTACGCCGGGCAACTGCGCGAGACGCGTCATCAGCGCGGCGAGGAACCGATGCGACCTGCCGTCCTCGAACGTGACGGCGGTCATGTCGATGTGGCCGGTGAGCAAGTTGGTCGCGACGTATCCGGCGTCGAGGCGCTGTATCTGGAGCAGGCTGCGTGTGAGCAGGCCGGCGCCTGCCAGAAGGACGAAAGCAACCGCAACCTGCAGAACCACGAGGGCGTGGCGGACGCGTGTGCCGCGGACGGAGCTCCCGAGGCTGCCGCTATCCTTCAAGGCCTCGGCAGGGGAGCCGTTGGCGGCGAATGCGGCTGGAGCCAGGCCAAAGAGAATGCCTGTCGCCATCGACAGCGCCCCGCTGAAGAGGAGCACCACGTGGCTCAGGCCGACCTCCTCCAGGCGTGGTATGTGCCCTCCGAACGCCGCGGCGAGGATTGGGAGACCGGCCGCGGCGAGGGCAACGCCGAGCAGCCCACCCATCCCGCTCAGCATGACGCTCTCGACGAGAAGTTGGCGCCACAACCTGCTTCTCGAGGCGCCCAACGCCACGCGAATGCCGATCTCGCGCTGGCGGGCGCGTGCGCGCACGAGCAAGAGGTTGGCCACGTTCGCGCAGGCGATCAGGAGCACGAACGACACAGCGCCGAGCAAGACCACGAGTGTCGGCCGGACGGCGCCGACAGCCAGCTCTTGGAGAGCCACGACCTTGACGCCAGTCGCAAAGGAAACGTCGGGATAGGATCGGGCGAGGCGCGCCGCGATCACGTCCATGTGCGCTTGCGCTTCCGCGATGGTTATACCAGGCGCCAGCCGCGCAATCACTTCGAGCCATGGACAGCAGCGCCTGCTCGCGTTGGGCGCTGGCGCGCGGATCTCGGACGTGCCGATCGGCACCCAGGTCTCGGTCCCATCTGGATATGTGAAGCCTGGCGGCATCACGCCGACGACGGTGTGGCGCGTGCGCCAGATCGAGTCGAACGTCAGGGTGCGGCCGATAACGTCCGGCGCGCCGCCGAAGAGACGCTGCCAGAGCGCATAGCTGATGATCACGGTCGGCGACTGGTCTGGCTCGTCTTCCGCATCCGTGAACGCGCGGCCAACGCTTGGCATGACACCGAGGGCGCGAAAGAAGCGCGACGACACCCACGCCCGCGTCACACGCTCGTGGCCGTTGTCGCCCACCAGGTTCCACCAGCGACTGCCACGCCACGCCGGCATGTAGGCCATTTCGTCGAACACACGGTTTTGGCTGCGCCAGTCGGCGAAGTTTGCCGGCGTCACACGCTCTTGCTCGATACCGCGTGCTGGGTCGTGCTGCCACAGCATGACCAGGCGATCTGCCTGTGGGTAGGGCAGTGGTCGCAGGAGGACGCCATACACGAGGCTGAAGATCAGGGTGCTCCCACCAATGCCGAACGCAAGCGTGATGATCGCGACGAATGTCACCCCGCGGGTTCGACTCAACGTGCGGAGTGCGGAGCGAAGGTCCTGCCACATCGTGTGCCTCGGCTCCCTGAAGGATGGTCGTGGAGCCGCGCCGGGACAAGTGAGTTACGG
>JBOGIN010000965.1:0-5833 GCA_050742275.1 Vicinamibacteraceae bacterium | reverse complement strand
TTCCGGGCGATTCAGCAATCTTCTCCGCAGAGCGCTCCCCACGATGTTTGCCGTTCTCTCGACTTGCACCCGCGCGGAGTCAAACGGCCGAAGACGAAATCGTGTTGGTGGCAGGAAGCTCGTTCCGCGACAGAGCAATGGGTGGCCACGACGCGTATCGCACAGAACCTCTCGCAGTTTCTGCAACACTCGTGGCGCCCATGATTGCAGAATCTGCCACGCGCCGCCGCTCAGTGACAGTTCGCTGCGAGCATCTGTAAATTCTCAGTCTGATCTCGCGAAGATCTCTTGTTTGCCTATCACTCCTCTGCTAGGCTGCGAGTACATTGAACTGCTGTTCCTGGCGAACGCTTCGGAGGTATCCGAAACCAGTATCCGTCGATCCCTTTCCGTTTCCCATCGTCGCAGCGTCCCGCGAGGGGAGCAGATCAAGGCCTCACGACTGAGACTGCGTTAGAAGACGCCGTGGTCTTTTGGCTTCGTGAGCTGCAAGGATCCGAAAACAACAGCTCGGTACGCTGCGCCCTCAGACCTCTGGAGGACTCACATCATGCGACGCCCCTCGCCGCCGATCTTCATCCCTGTTCTGTCCGCTGCCTGCACTGGCGGAAGCGCTTCCGGTCTGAAAGAGCTCCTGCAACGCGCGGACCGCCTTGCGCGGCTTGGCGATTGGTATAACGCACTGCCGATCTACACCGAGGCGGAAAAGGCGGCGACGAAATGCAACGACGCGCAGAACGCCATGTACGCCAAGTTCGGGTGCCTCCGATGCGAAATACTGACGCGGCATTTGCTGATCGTTCCGAGGAGCGTGCTCGTGATCTCGACACGGCCCTCGCGAAAAACGATCCCGGCCTGACACTGAACGTCTTGACGGTCAAGGGCGATATGGATCTCGAGGCTTGCCGATCCAAATGACATGGTGTGGACGATGGCACTTACGAACAGGCTTGCATTCGTCGACCAAGACGGACAACCATTGGATGCTCGGATTCAGCGGGTTCTCCGTCGTCTCCTGCCCGAGCTTCGCAAGGGGTATCCGATGATCCTGGACGAGGTGGTGATCACCGAGATCCTCGAAGAGGCCGGGCAGCACATCGCCGAGCGCGAACGGCGGTTCGGTGAGATCGAGAATCTGTACGGCTATGCTTTGGTGACCGTACGCCACGTTGCGGCGTCGAGACTGCGTCACACGTCGATGCGGGTTGAGCAGGTGGCACTCGACGGAGATACCAGCTACGAGACACTGTCTGCCCTTCCCTCTGATCTGTCGAACGCAGAGCAGATTGAGCGTAAGCTGCTCCTTCAGCAGATTGCCGCGCGGCTCGCCCCGCACGAGAAGGTGGTCTTCGTGATGAAAGGTGCTGGGTGCCCGAGCCGCGAAATTGCGGATCGCCTGGAGATCTCCCCCGCGGCCGTGGACACGCTGTTTCATCGGGCGAAGGCGAAGGCGCGCGCGATGTTGCGCGCAGGACTGCACGCCTCGTCAACCAAAGACGTAAAGTCGCCGCGATTCGATGAGAGATGCCGTTCGGCCGCAGGCGGAACGGTTGAGAGCGCTGATGACGTCTGAGAATCGCCTTGTGGGTTTTCAGGACCCAGACGAAGATGTCCATGAGGTGTTTGAATGGGGGCACCCCAATCTGGAGCGGGTCGGTTGCCCGCCGCGAGAGGTCCTGATCGCGCTCGCTCGAGGAGAACGGTTGAGTAAGGACGCGGGCTACGACCACGTTGCCAACTGTTCCCCGTGCTACCGTGAATTCCGAGCCGAAGTGGAAGGGCAGAAAGTGGCGTCACGGTGGGAGCGTGCGCGCGCCTTCCTACAGTCGCGCTTGGTGGTCGCGGCGTCGGCGCTGATCCTTGCCACGATCGTTGGTACGTGGTGGCTCTCGCGAATCCCTCGCGACGCCGCACCGGACGAGGGGCTGGGACCATAACCCACCGACGTGGAACTGGACCTGCGTCCCCACGGCCCCATGCGTGGCGTCGAAGACGAGGATCAGTTCGAGCCGCTGTCGCTTACGCGTGATCAGCTGAGGCTGGCGATGCTCCTGCCGGTCGGCTTCAAGCCCGGCCCGTACGGGGTTTAGGTGCTCGACGCAGACATGCACGCGAGGGCACGCGGGACGGGGGGAGATTCGAGAGCAAGGCACGATGCTTCGGGCGACCATCGATCTGCGGTCCATCGAGCCCGGCCGATATCTGATGGCGGTCCGCCGAAGCGAAACAGCATGGCGTCTCTTTCCTGCGAAGGTGGAGTAAGCACCCTGCCGGGTTGAAACACCCAGTGCAGGTACAACAGCGCTCCGCACGTTGACGCATCGCACCCTTCCAACAATGACTGTCCCCTGATGATAAACCTCGTTCGAACCTTCGAGCTTCTCTCGCCCAATAGATTTCTGTCAGGATTTTCGAAATGCTCTGGTAGTGCGAACCGATCTCGTGCCACTCACTCTCTTCTGCAGCCGCGTGGCCTCCACGTACTCCGCTCTCGTCAGCGCCCCGCGTCGCGCTAGCCATCGGCGAACGCTGCAGCAGCGTCCCCGAGCTGCCGCGGGCCCGCCCCGCCCTCGACGTGCTCGCGCCCTCCTGCAGAATGTGATGGTCTTGGTCCGGCTGATCGCGCCGCTATGCAATTTTTCGGCAAGCATCACGTTCCCAATCTGCGTGCGTGGCCTCGACGTTCCATGCGAGACGAGCTCCGAAACATTCTCTGGTATAGGACTGTCGTGAAGAATCAGACCGATCGTCTGTAAGATTTGCCCTCAAAAACGACGTCTTACTAAATAGAAGCACAAGGTACAGCGCTCCCCAGCGAGCGCGCCGCTTCTGCTTCGGACACTCAGTCTGTGTGCGTCCATGCGACGCCTGAAGACGCACGTCAATCAGGGGAAGATCTATGTCTCGCACTCGTCAGGCTCACGCCCTTCTATTGGCCGGTACCAGCCTTCTCGCATTCCCAGGTCTTGCGGCCGCTCAACCTGGCGGCCAACCGTGGGTCGATGCCGCCAATCAGCTCGCGCGCCTGCTCAGCGGGCCGCTTGCCTCGGCGCTCGTCATCATCGCCATTGCTATCGCCGGATACCTCTTCATGTTCGGGGAGCCCGGATCGAAACGCACGCTGGCGGGCGTCGTGTTTGGTGGAGCGCTTGCTCTCGGCGCCGTCCAGTTCGCCACCTGGTTGTTCCCCGGTATCACTGGTCCCTGATTGCGAGGCAGCAATCCTCGCTCACTTCCAGGACGTTTGCCGTGGTCGACGATGCCTTCTTCCGCCCGGTCTATCGCGTCATCAACAAGCCGCTGACGTGGTTTGGTGTGGACCGGCGCATGCTCATCTTCGCGATCATGCTGGGCGCGATCAGCTTTCAGTTGCTGCGCTCGCTGCTGGCTGGCGTGCTGATCTTCCTCCTGTTCTTCGTCCTGGGACGGTTCGTCACCGCGCGTGATCCTGAGTTGATTCGTGCGCTCCAAATCGCCAGCCGGTGGCGATCTCGCTATGACCCGTTGAAATACGCGCCTCCGCGCCTGTTCCTGGATCACCACTCATGATCGCACTACGTCGCTTCTTTCGCGATTACGCCGAAGCTGGCGCCTTCAACACCCTGGTGAACCTCTACGGCTATCTCGACGAACACTTATTCATGACCAAGAGCGGGGCCATCGGCGCGGTGTTCGCCTTACGCGGAGTCGACTACGAGTGCCTCGAACCGCAGGAGCGCGCCCGCGTGCGCGATCGCTGGGAGACAGCCGCACGAGTCTTCGACGAGCGACACCATCTCTATCAGTACCTCCTCAAGCGTGGTGGGCCGAGTCTCCACCCGACCCACGCAACGCATCCGGCCGCACAGGAGGCGCTCCAGGAACGCCGCACTTGGTTCAACGCGCAACGCGACAACTTGTCAGACATCCAACTATATGCCGTGGTGGTCTACGACCCTCCGCAGCACATCACCTTGACACGAACTCGCGACGTGCTTCGCTCACCGCTCGCCACCCTCCACACCTGGTTCTCCGAGCGGGGCACGCACACCATGCTCGCCAGCGCCCTCACGCAAGCCGAAGTCACGCTGCGGCGCAAGCTGGACACCTGGCAGGCACAGCTCGCCGATACGGTTGCGCCGCGACTCCTCGGGCAAGATGAGTCGTTCGCCCTCTTCCGAACGTTGCTGAACTACAACCCGTCCAAGCACCACACGCGGTGTCACTACCCCGTCCACCTGGACTATTTCCTCGCGGACTCGACGCTGGAGTGCCATCGCGACCATCTGCGCCTGGACGATGCCTACGTGCGGGTGCTCGTGCTGAAGGACCCACCACCCCGCACCTGCGCCCATCTCTTGCAGCCTGTGTACGAGATTGGCGCCGTTCAGGAGGACGCCGGCGAGGACGTCTCAGACCTGATCCTGTGCAGCGAGTGGCGCCCTGAGCGTGGCGACCACACCAGACGCGCCCTGCGTGCGAAGCAGGTCCATTTTCACAACACCAAGGTCTCCCTGGCGAGCTATCTCACGCGCGAGCAGCCCGCGGAGCACGAAATTCTGCTCGACGATAGCGCGACGGCGACCGTCCACGCCCTTGGCGAAGCCATGACCCGGCTGGAGGTCGACACCCAGCGGTTCGGTCATTTCGCGCTCAGCGTCATCGTGCACGACACCGACCGCTCGCGTCTGAATCGCACCGTGGCCAAGACACTGAAGGCGTTCGCCCTCGCCAACGCCACCCTCATCGATGAAACGTACAACCTGCTCACCGCGTGGTTGGCGACGTTGCCCGGCGGTCACCCCTACCAGCTGCGAAGCCTCCGCCTTCTCGAGACGAATTTCGCTGACCTGAGCTTCATCTTCACACTCCACACCGGCGACCCGCTCAATGCGCATCTGCAGCGCGAATACTTGACGGTGTTCGAAACCCAGCATAAAAGCCTCTACTACTGGAACCCGCATTACCGGGACGTCGGGCACACCTTCCTCCTGGGCGCCACCGGCGCGGGGAAGAGCACGCTTACGCGGTACATCCTGAGCCACGCGCAGAAGTACGACCCGATCACGTGCATCTTCGATATCGGTGGTGAGTACCGGGCACTCACGGAGCGCTTCGATGGCGCCTACCTTCACCTCACGCTCGATCGTCAAGACTGCACAATCAATCCGTTTGCCCTTGCGCCTACCAAGGACAACCTGGACTTCCTCGCTCAGTTCATCCGCGTGCTCGTCACGCGCGACCTGACCGACCGAGAGCACAACGAGCTCCTCCAATGTGTTCAGAATCTCTACGAATTCGATCCGCCCACGCGCCGCCTGGGCACACTCGTCAGAATGCTGCCGCTGAGTTTCGAGGAGCCCCTACGGCGCTGGATTCATCCTGGCCTCTATGCCGACCTCTTCGACAACGCGACAGACACGCTCACGTTCAGTCGATGGCAGGCGTTTGATTTCGAAGGCCTCGAGCAATACCCGCAGGTCCTCGAAGCACTCCTCTATTACGTGTTGCATCGCGCCAGCAGCGCCATCACCACCGACGCCAATCTCGCCACGTTCAAGCTCTTCGTCGTCGACGAAGCGTGGCGCTTTCTCCGCGATCCGCATGTCAAGGGGTACATCCGAGCCGCGCTCAAGACGTGGCGGAAGAAGAATGCGGCCGTGCTCCTCAGCACGCAAAGCACGGACGATCTCGCCCAGGTCGAGATGCTTCGCGTCGTCCTGGAGAGTTGCCACACGAAGCTCTTCCTCGCGAACCCAAACCTCGATCCCACGACGTACGCCCAGCTCTTCCACTTGAACCGCACAGAGATCGAGCTCGTCCAGAAGCTCATCTTCCCTGAACAGTTCTTGCT
>JBOGIN010000964.1:0-5608 GCA_050742275.1 Vicinamibacteraceae bacterium | reverse complement strand
CTTCTCGCGGTCGTTCGACACGAATGGGAACCTGCTCGTCGTCAACGATCCGCTGACCGGGCAGCCGTTCCCAGGGAACAGGATTCCGTCCGGTCGCATCGATTCCAACGGCCGGGCGCTGCTCGATCTGTTCCCGCAGCCGAACGCGACCGATCCGGCACGGCAGTTCAACTACACGTTCCAAAGCTCGTTCGAGCAGCCGCGCAACGATCAGGTGCTGCGGGTCGATTGGAACGTGGCGCCGCGGACGACGTTCTACTCACGCCTGAATTTCGGCTACGAGGCGTTCAAGGGCGGATGGGGCTTCGTCTTGAACAACGCCAACTGGCCGCAGCTCCCGATTGCCTACGAGATTCACAGCTACGGCATCGTCAACACGCTGCTGCACACCTTCAACCCGACGACGGTCCTCGAGGTCACGGTCGGATTGAATCACGGCAAGCAGACGGTGGAGCCGTTGACGCAAGCCGATCTCGACCGCAACGATCGGACGAACGTCGGGCTGGGCGACCTCCCGCAGTTCTTCCCCGAGGCCAATCCACAGCGCATCGTGCCGAACGCCAACTTCGACGCCTCCGGTCTGGCGCTCGAGAACCTGCCCGATCTCGGCGTCGAGAGTCGTTATCCGTTCTTCGGTGAGAACGACATCTGGAACACGTCGGCCAACGTGACGAAGATCCTGGGCGCGCACAACATCAAGGCGGGGATCTTCTACGAATACACGACGCGTCCGGCGGCGCGAAGCAGTCAGTTCAACGGCTCCTTCAATTTCTCACTCGACACGAACAACCCGCTCGACGCCAATCATCCATTTGCAAACGCCCTGCTCGGGTCGGTGCAGAGCTATTCCGAGGCGACCAGCCACCCGGACGCCAATGCGCGGTTCATGAACCTCGAGTGGTTCATCCAGGACAACTGGCGTGTGTGGCGCAACCTGACGATCGACGCCGGCGTGCGGTTCTACCACATCGGACCCACGCGCAGCCGGGGCGACCAGCTCGCCGTGTTCGAGCCGGACGACTTCGAGCCCGCCAACGCGCCGGAGCTCGTGCAGCCGATCATGACGCCGGACGGCCGGCGCGGCCTCGACCCGGTGACCGGCGAGATCCTTCCGGCGGTGAAGATTGGCACGTTCGCCTCCAACTCGGGCGACCCCGCCAACGGCGTGCAGATCTTCGACGAGACGGTGCTGGACGCGCCGCCGATTCAGGTAGCGCCGCGCGTGGGGTTCTCGTGGGACGTCGCGGGAGACGGCAGGACGGCCGTCCGCGGCGGCTTCGGCGTCTTTCCCGATCGCTTCAACGACGACCTGATCCTGCAGCTCGTCGAGCTGCCGCCGCTGGTGAACACGCCGTCGGTCAACTACACGACCATCGACGAGCTGCTCTCGTCACCGCTCAGCCTGAGCCCCGCGACGACACGGCACCTCGACACCGACTACGAGCCGCAGATGAAGTACAACTGGAGCGTCGGGGTCCAGCGAGATCTCGGCTACCAGTTGGTGGCGGATGTCGCCTACGTGGGATCGGCGGGGCGGAACCTGCTGCAAGTCAGAGATCTGAATGCCGTGCCGTACGGCACGCGATTCCGGCCCTCGAGCATCGATCCGACGACCGGCGAGTCGATCCCCTCGAACTTCCTGCGCCCGTTCCGTGGCTACGGCGACATCCTGTTCCACGAGTTCGCCGGCTTCTCCGACTACCACGCGCTTCAACTGCAACTCAACAGGCGGTACACGGACGGCTTGCAGTTTGGCGTCTCCTATACGCTGTCCTCCTCCAAGACGACGGCGGGCACGGTGAACCCGTTTCTGGATATCCGCGATCGGAACTACGCTGGCATCGGACGCACGCACAATCTGGCGATCAACTACGCGTACGATCTGCCGAATCTCAGCGAGCGCTGGAGCAATCCATTGGCGCGAGTGCTCTTCGACGACTGGCAGGTGTCTGGCGTCACGACTGCCTTGAGTGGCGCGGCGCTGGGGCTGTCCTATGAGATCGAAGGCGTGAGCGACCTGACCGGCGGGGCCGGCACCGGCGTGGACACGCGTGTCGAGCTCACGGGCGATCCCAATCTGCCTCGGGGCGAGCGGACGCCTGAACGGGCATTCCGCACGGAGGTCGTGCGGCCCCCTTCGCTCGAGACGAACCGCGTCGGCACGGCCCAGGAGGATGATCTCATCGGTCCCGGCTATCTCAATTGGGACATTGCCATCAACCGTGATATCCCGCTCGGCGGCATGCGGCGCTTGCAATTCCGCGTCGAGCTGTACAATGCGTTCAACAACGTCCAGTTCTCGGACGTGGACACGAGCGCCGTCTTCGACGAGGCGGGCAATCAGATCGACGGGCAGTTTGGTGCCTACCTCGAAGCGCGCGATGCACGGCGGATACAGCTCACGCTGAGGCTGCAGTTTTAGGTCAATGCTGGCATAACGCCTGTGTGTGACGAATGACCATGCGATGTCTTTCACGTTCTCTGAGCCTCATCGTTCCATTGGTGGCGTGCACGACGGCTCTCTGGATGCGCGTGGGTGCGGCGCCACTAGCTGGCGCCCCACCAGCTGGCGCCGACGAAGGCGGCGCCGCTCGAGGGGCGAGCCGCGACCGATGGTCGGGGCTCGCGCAACGGCCAGATGCGCCGACCGGCGGCAAGCCACGTTTCACCGCAGCGTCCGGCTTCGCGGTGGAAGAGGTCTATCCCGCTGAGAAGAGCGACTCCGTCGTTGCCCTCACGTTCGACAGCGATGGCGAACTGGTGATCGCGCGTGAGAAGGGGCCGGTCGTCCGGCTCCTGGATCGCGACGAGGATGGAAGACCGGAGTCGGAGCAGGTGGTCACCGATCGTGTGACCAACTGCCACGGCCTGCTCTTCGAGGGCCACGATCTCCTGGCGGTGGGCGAAGGGCCGAACGGCACGGGCCTGTACCGCGTCCGGGACGCCAATGGCGATGGCGCGGGTGAGCGTGTCGAGATGATCACGCTCAACAGCGGAGAGATTGGAGAGCATGGCCCACACGCAGTCATCTTCGGGCCCGACGGCTTCGTGTACTGGATGCTGGGCAACCATACCAACATCGTCCCGAGCCCCGATCCGCTGTCGCCGCATCAGGGATGGAAGGAAGGACAGTTGCTCCCGTCCTACACGGATGCGCGGGGGCATGCGGCGGAGATTCGCGCTCCAGGCGGTATCGTTCTGAGACGGAACCTCTTTTCTCGCGCTCCCGCGAGCCCGGACTGGGAGTTGGTGAATGGCGGCTTCCGCAACGCCTACGACCATGCGTTCAACCTCGCAGGCGAGCTCTTCACCTTCGATTCGGACATGGAGTGGGACATCGGCCTGCCCTGGTATCGCCCCGTGCGAACGAATCACCTCGCGCCTGGCGGTGAGTTCGGCTGGCGCACCGGCTCGGGCAAGTGGCCTGACTACTATCCCGACAGCCTCCCTGGCATGACCGACATCGGCCGTGGCTCTCCCGTGGGGGTCGTCTTCTACCAGAGCGATGCGTATCCGGAGGAGTACCGTGGCGCGTTTCTCGTCGCTGACTGGTCGCGAGGTCGCATTCTTGCCGGGTTCCTGCAGAAGGCGGGCGCGACCTACACGGAGAAACAGGTCGACTTCGTCCTCGGTACGCCGCTGAACGTGACCGACCTGGACGTGGGACCGGATGGAAACGTCTACTTCTCGAAAGGGGGCCGCTCCAC
The DNA here is from genome assembly GCA_050742275.1 of Vicinamibacteraceae bacterium. Lineage (GTDB taxonomy): Bacteria > Acidobacteriota > Vicinamibacteria > Vicinamibacterales > Vicinamibacteraceae > WHTT01. The sequence goes on along the minus strand of JBOGIN010000964.1, from coordinate 1,901 downwards.
CGAGGGAGGAATCTATCGCGTGGTGCACCGGCCGCCTGCTCGGACGCCTGCCGCCGACGCGCGACGCGCGAAGGCGGAACCCATCGAGCGCGCCCTCACGCAGGCGGAGCCCCGTTCGGCCTGGGGGCGCGCGGCCATCAGGCGCGCTCGGGAAGACGCTGGCGAAGACTGGAGTAGCGGTCTGCGAGAGGTGGTGACGTCTGAGTCCGAATCGGCCGAGCGGCGCGTGCGCGCGCTTGAGCTGCTGCAGGTGCACGGCGAGCCGCCCGACGAGACGCTGCTGCAGTCGCTCGGTAAAGACCGGGCGTGGGAGATGCGTGCGGCCTCCACCTACTACCTTGGCTTGCATCGTACGGGCACGGCACGCCGCGAGCTCGTACGCCGCCTCAAGGATGCCGAGCCGTTCGTCCGGCGGCGCGCCGCCGAGGCGCTCGTCCGCACCGGCATTCATACGGCCGTGGATGCGCCGCTCGATCCGGTTGCCGACATCCTCCCGCTGCTGGCAGACGAGGACCGCTTCGTGCGCTACGCAGCGCGTGAGCTGCTCGAGCGCGTGAATCGCAACCGCTGGCGTCGCGCGGCATTCGCCCTCGACGCCTATCCAGCGGCAACCGAAGCGCTGCTCGCGCTCGTCCACACGTCGCAGGTCTTAACCGAGATCCGGCCGCTGCTCGAGCGTGAGCTCGCCTTGCTGGAGCGCGGCGTGCCAGACGCCCAGCTTCCGGCGTTTCTGCGGGTCGTTCATCTCACGCTGCTGCGCGACGAGGGCGTGAGGTATTCAGAAATCTACGACGAGATGGCGGAGATCCTGCTGCCGCGATTGGCGGAGGCGCCTGCGCCCCTCAACCGCGAGATCGCGCGGACGCTCGCATATCTCGGCACGACCGAGGCGATTCCAGAGATCGTGGGGCGCCTGCAGGAGCCTGGCGCGTCTCACGAGGACCAGATCTTCTACATGTACTGCCTGCGCACCATGACCACTGGTTGGGAGCCGGAGCAGCGGAAAGCCGTGGTCGACTGGTTCAAGAAGACTCAGGACGAGAGCTGGAAGGGTGGCGCCAGCTTCATCGGTTACCTTCAGTACTTGTGGAACGATTTCTCGAAGCTGTTGTCGGATGAGGAACGCGCAGCGGCGACGAAGGCGCTACCGTCGTTCCATGGTGAGCGGCTCACGACGAGCAGGCGGCGACAACGGCCTCGCGACAACATTGCCGCCTTTTCCGAGCAGGAGCTGAAGGAGTACTTGCTCTGGGATCCGATGGCCTACACCGGCGACCCGGCGGACGGACAGGCCGCCTACGAGAAGGCGTTGTGCGTTACCTGCCACCGTGTTGGCGATATCGGTCAATCGGCGGGTCCGGACCTGACCGACGTCGCGCGCCGCTTCCAGCGTGCTGACCTGCTGGACGCCATCCTGCACCCGTCGAAGACGATCTCCGACCAGTGGGCGTCTGCCGAAGTGGTCACGAAGGACGAGAAGTCGTATGTTGGCGTGATCTCGACAGAGAATGGCAATTCGCTGACCGTGGTGCCGGTTGACGGCAGCGGTGCCGTGACCATCCCCAAGTCGCAGATTGTGTCGCGGAAGGCGGCCACCACATCGCCCATGCCGGAGGGGTTGCTCAATACGCTCTCGCTCGACGAGATCGCCGATCTGTTTGCCTTTCTGGAGAAGCCGCCCGCGCAGTAGCCGCAGCCTTCAGGCTGCGCGGCGAGGGGCCCAAAGAGCGTGTGAATAAATTCGTGGGGTCCGCCTTTTCGTGGGGTCCGCCTTTAGGCGGACCTACATGGCCGATAGGGCCCGAACTCGTGCCGTCATGGGCCGCGCCGCGAGGGCCGAAGACACCCTCGCGACGACCTGAAGAACCGTAGCGCGGGGTCTTCTGACCCCGCGCACGCGC
>JBOGIN010000963.1:0-2537 GCA_050742275.1 Vicinamibacteraceae bacterium | reverse complement strand
GCCAGCCAAAAGGCGGCGCCCGGCGCCCAGGGGTGAGACGTGAACAGTCCGAGATCCTTGCCCAGCTTGCGATGGTCCCGCTTCTTGGCTTCTTCGAGCCGGTGCAGATGCGCATCGAGCGCAGCCTGCGACGGGAACGCCGTTCCGGAGATGCGCTGCATGGGTTGGTTGCGCGCATCGCCTTTCCAGTACGCGTTCGAGGCGGCGAAGAGCTTGAACGCGTCGAGCCGGCCGGTAGACGGGACGTGCGGGCCGAGGCAGAAGTCGACGAACGTCTGCCGATCCTTGATCGTGTAGCAGGAGACCTCGGATTGCCCGGCGGTCTTCTCTTCGATCAACTCCACTTTCAGCGGCTCGCTGCGGTCTCGAAAGAAATCGAGGGCTTCCGCGCGGGGCCACATCTGCCGCTCGAACGGCAGGTCCGCGGCCGCCAGCTCGCGCATCTTCGCCTCGATCTCGGCGAGATCGGCCGGCACGAACGGACGCGATACGACGAAATCGTAGAAGAACCCCTCGTCCGTCGCCGGGCCGATGCCACATTGCGCTTCGGGGAAGAGCGCGGTGACGGCCGTGGCAAGCAGGTGCGCCGTGCTGTGCCGATACACCATCAGCGATTCGGGCTGATCCGGCGTGATGAAGCGAACCGTGGCGTCGGCCTCCAGACGACAGGTGAGATCCACCAGACGGTCATCGACTGACGCGACGACCGCGTCGGCGGCGAGTCGCGGTGAGATGCTGGCAGCGAGGTCTCGCAGAGCAGTCCCATGGGGCACGCTGCGGACAGAGCCATCGGGAAGCGTGAGGGTGAGATGAGCCATGCAGTCTTACGCGCGCGTCGCCCCGAGCGGAGTCGAGGAGCGACACACTTGGGGACCCCGGGGCCTCGCCAGAGCGTCCGCACCTGAGCGTCCATGGATTGGTAGGCACGGGCGGACTCGAACCGCCGACCTCCTGCGTGTCAAGCAGGCGCTCTAACCACTGAGCTACGCGCCTACAGCTTGCGGTACAAGCCCTTGCGCGACCGCCCATGATAACAGCCGGCCGCGCGGTGCGTCAATTGCAGCGCCACAGTGCAGCGCGACAGTGCAGCGCGACAGTGCAGCGCCACAGGGGGCGCATCTGGATCTCGCGTGTATTGCGAGGGCACATCGCCTCGAGCTACGTCCGGAGACACCTGGTGAAGCTCTCTTCGGTGCTGGGTGGCGTTAGGAGGTGGCAGAGCGGTTTCCAGGGGCGCTACCCGCGGCGAGGGTCGTTACGGTGGGAGCCGGGAGCGGCGAACCGCCTCCCCGGCCTGGCTCTCGGCCCCACCATCTCGTCCTTCGGCGGCACGCGCGGAGGGTCAGTTGATGGCCGACTTCAACGCCTTGCCAGGCGTGAACCGCACGACGCGCCGCTTTGGAATCTTGATGGTTGCGCCGGTCTGGGGATTGCGCGCGGTCCGCGCTTTGCGCTGTGCGGTCTTGAACGTCCCGAACCCGACGAACGTCACCGCGGTGCCCTTCTTCAGCGACTTCTTGAGGCCCTCGAAGAACGAGTCAAGGGCAGCAGCCGCAGCAGTCTTCGTAATGCCAGTGTCCTTCGCAATCTTTGCGATTAGATCCTGCTTGTTCATGGAGCCTCCTTGCGGTTCGTCTCAGGCGCGCGGGGCGCAACCGCAGTCGTGTCCATCGCTTATACGCGAGCGATCTCGGGCTGTCAAGCAAGAATCGCCTGTGAGAGGCCGAAAAATCGCGGGATTTTGCACGTCGATGAATGCCGTGCGCGTTGCCGACGTGGACGTTCACGTGCAGCGTCGATGAGCGCTCGCACGGCAGCCGAGTAAGATCACGCCATGGTACACGTCGATGCTCTCGTTCTCGACTATGGCGGTGTGCTGTGTTGCGACCAGCCGGCGACGCTCCTGGAGACCATGATGCGTTCCGTGTCGGCCACCGCTGAGCGATGGCATGAGGCGTACTGGCGACATCGGCGCGACTACGACCTCGGGCTTTCCGCCGCTGCCTACTGGCAACGCGTGCTGCGCGAGCTCGCCCGGTCTCCGCTCGGCAACGGCGAACAGCCGCAAGGCAGGCCGGCCTTGGCAACATTCCAGCGAGACACGTCCGATGATGAGCTGATCTCGGCGCTCATCGAGCTGGACGCGAAATCCTGGCTCGTCTACCGCGAGGAGGTCTGGGACATCGCACGCCAGTGCCGAGCGCGAGGGACACGCGTGGCGATGCTGTCGAACGGCGTCCCGGAAGTCATGTCCTGCCTCCGTGCCGACCGTCCGCTCGATGAATGGTTCGATGCCGTCGTCGTATCGTATGAGCTCGGGATCGTCAAACCAGATCCGGCGATCTACCAGGCGTGTCTCGACCGCCTTACGGTTGCGCCCGCGCGGGCGCTCTTCGTCGACGATCGCCGCGAGAACGTCGAAGCCGCCGCCCAACTCGGCTGGCAGACGCTTCATTTCACGGGAGAGGATGCCGTGCCGCGACTGCGTGCGATGGTTGGTGAGCCTTCGTCGCACGTAGCGCGCGGCCTTTAGAGCG
>JBOGIN010000962.1:0-2470 GCA_050742275.1 Vicinamibacteraceae bacterium | reverse complement strand
ATTTTGAACCGTCGACTGGAGGAAGATCAGGCTCGCCTTGTGCTGGCGGGCGGCGTCCGCCAACGCCTCGACATCCACGCCGTCGGCGCCGCTCGGGATGCCGACGAGTCGCGCGCCCGCGGAGCGCATGACCTCGATGGCCCCGCGGTAGGTCGGCTCCTCGAGCAGCACGGTGTGACCCGGCTCCAGCAACGCCTGCGCGACCAGACGAATGGCCTGCTGCGCGCCGGATGTCACGAGTACCTGCGTCGGATCGGTCGGCAGCCCCAGCTCGGTGTAATACTCCGCGATCGCCGTTCGAAGGATGGGCAGCCCCGCGGGAATGTATCCATGGGTGGCCAATGTGGCCCCGAAGTCCGCGGCCGATTGTCGCGCGAGCTCCTCAGCGACGAAGGGAACGCCTGGCAGCGCCGCGCTGCAGAGGTCGATGCGCGACTCGCCTGGCTCGTGCGCGAAGGAGCGCAGCCGGTCGTCACCGCGGGCCGTGGCGTGGCGCCCCGCGGCGGAGACGAACGTGCCGACGCCGGTCCGGCTCGCCAACAGCCCGTCGGCGCGCAGCACGTCGAACGCCTTGCTCACGGTCGTCCGCGCAATGCCCAGCGCCGCCGCGAGCTGTCGCTCGGATGGCAGGCGCACGCCGGCGGGCAGTTGGCCCGATCGGATGTGGTCGCGCACGGCATCGATCAGTTGGCTGCTCAACGGTCCCGAGCCATCCGACCAGCCGGCGAGGACGCGCGTCAAACGGGCGGCGCTGAAGTAGACCGCTGGCATGCAGTCCGGCTCTCGATACCCGATCCGCGGCATTGTACTGAACATCGCCCGCGGACGCGCGTGCGCTCGGGCCACTACGTGCGTATTGGCCGTTGATCCCGACAAGGGCGAGCGTCGAGAATCACCGCATCGCTTGACGGCAACCACAACGGGCCTCTGGGCCAATCCTGCCTGCGGCGCTCCATGGCCGCCGCCGGTTCGGTCGTTATCCGTGTGCCCTCGTGTTGAATGGGGAGGAAGCTATGAGCCGCACCCTCATGAGCGTGGCCTGCGCCGGTCTGCTGACCGTGGGGACGAGCCTGTGGGCCCAACAATCCGCCTCGTCGGGCATCGTTGGCGAGGTCAGAGACTCCACCCAGGGCGCGCTGCCAGGCGTGACGGTGACCGCGACCAACGTCGGCACGAACGCCGAGCGGGCGACGGTCACGGATGCAGAAGGACGATTCTCAGTCCCGAACCTGCCGCCAGCTACTTACCAGGTGCGCGCACATCTCGAAGGGTTCTCCGACATCGTGCTGGAGCCGTTCGAGCTCAGATTTGGCGATGTCGCGCGCCGGGCGATCACGCTCGGGCTCGCCGGGATGAGCGAGGCCGTTCGCGTCCAAGCCGAAGCGCCCCTGCTCCAGACACAGAGCGCATCGGTGGGGCAGGTCATCGCCGAGAAGCAGCTCGAGGAGCTTCCCGTCACCGACCGCAGCGTGCTGCAGTTCGTCGCCACCGCAGCCGGTGTGACGAGCAAGAGCTTTCAGCGCGGCACGCTGGACTATGGGCGCCGCGACCAGTACGTCACCGTGGATGGCGGGCGCGACAGCGACACCAGCTACGCGGTGGACGGCATTTTCGTGGGATCGCTCCTCTTCAACAACATGTCGCTGAATCCGCCGAGCGACAGCCTCCAGGAAGTGAATCTGCTCAGGAGCTCGTTCTCGACGGAGTTCGGCCAAGGGCAGGCCGTGGTGTCGATGGTCACCAAGTCGGGCACGAACGAGCTCCGGGGATCCGCCTACGAATACTTTCGTCACCACGCGCTGAACGCGCCCAACTATTTTGCGCCGGAGGACGAGCCGGAGCCGAGCTTCGAGCGGAACCGCTTCGGGCTCACGGCCGGCGGCCCGATCCTCCGCGACAAGGTCTTCGTGTTCGGCTCGTACGAGGGGCTTCGCGCGACGCAGGGCGAAATGCAGTTCGCCAACGTTCCCGATCCGGCGTTCCTGAGAGGCGACTTCTCGAGCGTCTCGACGCCGGTCCTCGACCCGCTCACCGGCAAGCCGTTCCCCGGCAACATCGTGCCGGCCGATCGCATCGTGCCGTTCGCGGCGCTGCAGCGCTCCGCGGTGCCGGCACCCAACACGTCGGGCCCGAACAATTACCGCGCGGTCGAGGACTTCACCGACGACACGAATTCGCTGAACCTCCGCCTCACGCAGGTGCTGAATCGCGACCACACGCTGTTCCAGCGATACCTCTGGTCCGACAGCCAGCAGATCATTCCCGGCGAGATCACGGTGAGCGGTCGGCCCCAGGTCGGCAAGAACCTCGCCCTCGGCCACACCTGGGTGATCTCCCCGACGCTCGTCAACGAGACTCGGCTCGGGTACAACTACAGTTATCACCTCTTCGACAGCAGCTTTCCGGGTGAGGACTATCTGTCTCGCAATTGGGTCGATGAGATGGGCCTCCAGAACCTGCAAGGTGGCAC
>JBOGIN010000961.1:0-3128 GCA_050742275.1 Vicinamibacteraceae bacterium | reverse complement strand
CTTCCGCCGGGTCGTGCAGTCGCTCGACGAACGGCTGCCGCATCACCATCATCGCTCCGGCACGCGGCATGGGCGGGCCTGCAGGACAGCATGCCCTGAGCTTGCTGGCCCTCCATGGGCGCGTGGAGGGCACGACGCCGAGGACCTGGGAGGCGCGTCCCCTCGTGCATCTGTGGGGCCCCCGCTACAGCGCCTTCCTCGTCCATGAAGACGATGCGGCCGTCTTCACACTCGGGCGGCTGCCAGACACGGGCCCCGACTCGACGTGGCTGTTGATGGCCGCATGAAGGCAGCCGGTACCGACCCGCTCGCAAGGGCAATCACTTTACGGCAAGACAGCTGATCTTGCCGGCCGCCATCTCCGTCAACTGTGCGGGCCGAGCGCGGGCTCAGCGAGACAACACGCCGGGGAGCGCCCTCATGAAGAGGCGAATGTCGCCAATCTGGGCGGTCGTCGAGATGAACTCGAACGCGGTCGGGCTGACGGATGTCGTGCGGCGCTCGAGAACGGCAGTCAGCGCCGCGGGAAGGATGGGACATTCGTCCAGCAATCCGAGCACGCTGATCCAGGCGGTCATGTCGAGCATCCCGAGCACGTCGGTGGCGTCGCGCGCGAGCCACGGTGTGCCGGCCTCGCGCTGCTTCACGAGCGTGCGCCGCAGCGCGCGGAGTCCGCGGCGAGTGTCGGCGTCGACACATTGAAGATCGGCCAACGTCGACATGAGCTGATCCGCCACGAACAGGCTCACGTCCTTGTACAGCACCGACCAGCCCAGTTCGAACGCCGTCACGAGGTCGTGATCCACGAGGAACGCGCTGGGAGGCATGGCCGTGTCGAGTTCTCGGGGCGACGACGCACCCTGCGAGGTCGCGCCCGGCCAGACCGCGGGCCAGCATTCGAGACCCAGGTTGCAGATGCATGCAGCCGCATCGGACGCTTCCTGGGGCGTGAACGGCCGCGACTGAACGGAGGATCCCGCGAGCAGCGTATTCGCGAGGAACGCGAGCTCACGACTGCGCGTGAGGTACGCGGTCTCGTCGTGGTGCAGCACGAACTCCATCAGCCGCCTCAGGAGCGGGAGTCTCGTGGCTCGAGGGTCCTCGTCTGCGGCTGCGAGCAGCGCCCGCGGCCGGTCCGGCATCACGCCAGCCTCGGCCAGCAGTTCGACGACCGCGTCGATCGACGTGGGGATGTCGTCGTCGCCGCGCGCGGAGACGTCTGTCGCGTCGTGGTGTGGCGCACGTTCAGGCGCACTTGCAGACGTGCCTTCTGGGGTGGTGTGGGCTTCTTCGTCGACCGCGCGAAAGTAGGCCGTGGCGATGGGGTTGATCGCGATCGGGGCCGTCGGTGCCAACGCCGCCCGCGGCTGCCACGCCATCTGAAGGAAGGCGCGCGCGTCGGCCGGTGTCGTGTAGCCGTGCCGCGATCGCCGTCGCTCCCGTTCGATCGCGGCGTCGTGGAGGTGCTGCTCCGGCGCCCTCAGCAGATCGTCGAGGCCGTCGATCTCCGGCCTGGAGTGGGACAGGCGGCGGCATCCCTGCATTACCGCGTGAAAGTAGTGGTGCTGCTCGGTATCGAGCGTGACGAGGAGCGTGACGATCGCATCCCACGCATCGGCTCTCCGCCCCCGCACCAGATAGCCGCCCACTTCACACTCAAGCACGTCACCGCTGGTCTCGCTGTTCATCATCTCGTTGCGATCCATCGGCTCGTCATCACTCGACTCTGTCGGTTCGAACGTGCCCGGGTCGAATACACGCAGGTAACGGCAGAGGCCGACGATCACCAGGTGCTTGTCGAGGGCGGCGACGGTGCGTGCTGCCACCGAGTCTCCGGTGTCCACCAGCACTTCAAGCCATTCGCCGAAGCGATCGACATTGAACTGTTCGTCGCGTCCCGGCTGCGCGCGGCGCCACAGATCGAGGTCGAGCAGGGAGGTGAGCTGCGCGGGCGTCGCAGACGTGACGAGCGAGCCGCACGCCTCGAGTCCGCGGTACTGAATGAGCTGATGCAGCGTCTCCGGCGCGAGGTGCGGGACGACCCGCGCGAGGAATGGCGAGTCCAGGAGACGCGCGAGCCGATGGTCCACCGAGCCCCCATCGCGGGGCGCCGTTTCGCGGTTCGTGGTTGTCGACATGGGCCGGTGATGATACCCGTCCTGCGGGCCAACAAACAGTCTTGAAGAGTGGGGTGGTGTGAGGGGATACTAATAGTGGCATTGACTGCACGATGTGTTCGATTTCTCGTTCAGCGAAGTGGCAGCGGCACTGAAGCGAAGCGAGGCGGCGTGCCGGCAGCTTGCCTCGCGCGCACGGGCGCTCGTGCGCGCGGCACGACCACGTGGCGTTGCCGCACCACCGGCGCGCTCGGTGGCGATCGAGGCGAAACATGCGCAGCTCATATCTGCATTTGCCGCGGCAACCCAGTCGGGCGACCTCACTACACTGACGCAGCTGCTTGCGAGCGACGTGCGCGTCGTGACGGACGGCGGCGGCAAGGTGAGGGCGGCGCAGACCGCCATCGACGGCGCCGATCGCGTCGCGCGATTCCTGGTTGACGCCACGCGCAAACGCGCGGGTGCGTGGTGGCGCGAGGAGTTCACGATGCGGTTTGCAGTCATCAACGGCCTGCCCGGTGTCATCGTGGACGGCCCCGAAGGACCGGTGCAGACTGCGGCATTCGAGATCGACGGCGATTTGATTCGGGCGCTGTACGTGGTGCGCAATCCGGACAAGATGCGGCATTTGGCGGCGGCATCGACGCCGCACAGGCGCGGTCCCGGATGAGCTACGTGTTGATCTGAGTTGGTAGCAATCCGCCGCGCGAGGGTATCAGTTCGATAGTGAAATCACCCTGTGCTGCAAGTGGCTGAAAAGACAGGGAATTTTCTGTGGCTGGGTGTCAGGGACGGAATTCGAAACTGGCTCGTCACCGCGGCGTAAGAGCGGAGCGCCCGCAAACCGTTCGAGGCTATGCTCACCGCGCTCGCCGCACCGCTCGTTACGAGTTGGGGCGGTCCGAAAAGTGTATCCAAATTCCGGACACGGGTTCACGGTGCCCTCAGCCTACCCACGAAGTGGGCGGTGCGCCATCGCGTGAAATGGCAATTCCCCGCAACGTGCGGCCC
>JBOGIN010000960.1:0-4237 GCA_050742275.1 Vicinamibacteraceae bacterium | reverse complement strand
AGCCAATGCCGTGCTCTCCGCTGATCGATCCTTCCAGCGCGACCACACCTTCGAACAAGGCACGCTCTGCCTGTTCGGCGCGGGCCATCTCGCGTGGATCGGACGGATCGACGAGGATGTTCACGTGGATGTTGCCGTCGCCCACGTGCCCGAAGCACGGAATTCGAAGGGCGTGCTCCGCGCGCAGCCGGGCCACGAGGTCGAAGAGCGCGGGGATGCGCCCTTTCGGCACCACGACATCGTGATTGATCTTGAGCGGCGCGATCGAACGGAGTGACGAAGACAGCTCGCGGCGATGCCGCCAGAGCTGGGCACGCTCGGCCGGGTCGCGCGCCGCGCGAACCTCCGTTGCGCCGGCGTCGCGACACGCGGTCGCCGCGAGCGCGAGCCCCTCCTCGACCGCCGAGGCGAGCCCGTCCACCTGAACGAGCAGCATCGCGCTCGTTCCAGGTGGCGCCAGCGCCGCGCCGCCGAGATGCGCCGCGACCGCGGCCAGGGAATCTCCGTCGATCAGCTCGAGCGCCGCGGGCACGACACGCGCCTGCAGCAACCGCGTCACGCCGTCGATGGCGCGCTCGATCGTCGGGAACGTCGCGCGAATGTCCGCCTGACTCGGCGGCTTCGGCACGAGGCGCAGGATGACCTTCGTAATCACGGCGAGCGTCCCTTCGGACCCCACGAGGAGCTGCGTCACGTCGTAGCCCACGACGTTCTTCACCGACTTCCCGCCCGTCGTGATGATCTCACCGGTCGGCAACACCGCTTCGAGCCCAAGGACGTAGCGTTTGGTCACGCCGTACTTGAACGCGCGCGGCCCGCCGGCGCACTCGGCCACGTTGCCGCCAATCGTCGACTGGTGCAAGCTGGCTGGATCCGGCGGATAGAAGAGCCCGACACGCTCGACCGCCTCTTGCAAGTCCGCGGTGATGACGTTCGGCTCCACGACGGCGAGCAGGCTCGGCTCGTCGATCTCGAGGATGCGGTTGAGGCGCTCCAGTGACAACACCAGCCCGCCGCGAACGGGAACGGCGCCGCCTGTGTACCCCGTGCCGCCCCCGCGCGGTACGACCGGCACGCACGCTTGGTCACACAATCGCAGCAGCGCCGCCACCTCGGAGGTCGATGCGGGCAGAACGACGGCGTCGGCAGGCCGTCCTTTCCGGAGCGCGTCGACGCCGTACGCCTCGCGCGCGGCCGCATCGCGCCGCACGTGCGTCGCGCCAACGACCTCTTCGAGCGAAGAGACGAACTCCTCCGTGAGTGTCATGGGGCTCTGAGATAACGTGGGTCAGATCGCGGTACGCGCACCACGAAGAACACGAAGAAAACCTTCACCACGAAGCGCACGAAGGACACGAAGGAGGAAGGCCACGAAGAAATTGCTTTGAATTCGCCTTCTTCGTGATCTTCTTTCTTCGTGCTCTTCGTGGTGAATATTCTTCGTGCCCTTCCGCTTTTACCCGCCTACGCGCGCGCCGCCTGCTGGCCCTTTTCGCTCGCCTGCACGAACTCGTGAAACCGCTTCGCCGCCTCACGGAGCCGCTCCTCCGACGTCGCATAGGACAGGCGGAGGAAACCCGGAGCGTCGAAGCCTTCGCCGGCGGTCACGACGACATGGTGCTGTTCCAGCAGGGTATCCGCCAGAGCGGACGAGGTCCGCACCCTATCGGGCGACAGGAGAGCCGAGACATCGACGAACAGGTAGAACGCACCTGCTGGCTTTACGCAGCGGACCCGTGAGTCCGCGGTGATGAGATCGCAGATGAGATCCCGCCGGCGACGATACGCCTCCAGCATGTCGGTCACACAGTCCTGGGGCCCGGTCAGCGCGGCGATGACCGCCTGCTGCGTAATCGAGCACACGTTCGAGGTGGAGTGGCTCTGAAGCGCGCCGCACGCCGCGATCGCCTCTCGGGGGCCAAGCGCCCAACCACACCGCCATCCCGTCATGGCGTACGTCTTCGACGCCGTGCCGGTGATGATCGTCCGGTCACGCATCCGCTCGGCGAGGATCTTGGGCAGATTGTGCGGCTGCGGATCGTAGATGAGCTTCTCGTAGCAGAGGTCCAGCACGATCCAGAGGCCGCGGCGCGCCGCCTCGTCGGCGATGCGCGTCATCTCCATCTCGCTGATGATGGCGCCCGTCGGATTGCACGGCGAGTTGATGACTATCGCCTTGGTGCGCGGCGTGAGCGCCTCGAGCACGGCGTCTGCGGTCAGCGCGAAGCCCTCCTCCGCTCGCGCGCGCACGATGACGGGCGTCGCCCCACAGAGCTTGATCTGCTCGAAGATCGTCGGCCAGCCTGGCGCGTGCGTCACGACCTCGTCTCCCTCGTCGAAGAGCGCGAGAGCGGCGTTGACGAGCGCCTGCTTGCCACCGGCGGTCACGATGATTTCCGCGTCACTGTAGTCGACGCCGTAGTCGGTCTTGTAGCGCGCCGAAATCGCCTGCCTGAGCGCCGGAACACCCATGTTGGGCGTGTACTTCGTGAGGTTGGCGTCAATGGCAGCATGCCCTGCCGCCTTGATGTGCTCCGGCGTTGGAAAATCTGGCTCCCCCGCGCTCAAGTCGACCACATCGAAGCCGGCTTGGCGCAGCCGCTGCGCCGCGACCAGCCCCTTCATGGTCGGTGACGAAGAAATCCGCGTCATTCGAGTGGCAAGCATCAGTGTCCTCTCAACAGGTGTTTCTGAACCGCAGGGGGGACGAACGGCGATACGTCGCCGCCCAGGCGATGAATCTCTTTGATCAGCCGGGAGCTCAAGTACGAATGCGCCGTGCTTGGCATCATGAAGACGGTCTCCAGCGACGGCTCGAGCTGACGGTTCATGTGCGCCATCCGCATCTCGTACTCGAAGTCCGAGACCGCGCGCAGGCCACGCACCACCACCTCCGCTCTTCGACGGCGTGCGTACTCCACGAGCAGGCCCTCGAACGCATCGACCTCGACCTCCGGCTGATCCTGAAAGACCTCACGCGCCATCGCCAGGCGTTGCTCCACGCTGAACAACGGTGACTTCTCGGAGTGGTTCAACACGGCGATGACGACGCGATCGAAGAGCCGGGCGGCGCGGCGGATGATATCCACGTGCCCGTTGGTCAGCGGATCGAACGAGCCCGGGCAAATGGCCAGCTGCCCCGACGCTGCGTCTCGCCCGCCGCTCACTGCCGCTCCTCCTCCGCCGGTTCGTAGAACGTCAGCATGCTGTCACCCGCGCGCACCTGCCGGCGCTGTATCAGGCGGCCTACCGCTCCGGGCACGTCGCGCCGCACCGCGTGCTCCAGGATCAAGAGCCCGCCGGGCACCACGAGACCGCTCGCAGCGTCGAGCGCGCGATCGACGTCCGGGAGATCGTACGGCGGGTCCAGGAAGACGATGTCGAAGTGCTGAAGAGCGGGATGCACGCTCGCCTCTCGCGCGTCACCGCTCACGATAGTATAGCGCCCGGTCACGCCGCAGCGTCCCAAGTTCTGCTGGATGAGCGCCAGAGCTTGTCGGTCCCGCTCGACGAAGACGACGTGCGAGGCACCGCGACTCAACGCCTCGATGCCGACGGCGCCGGTGCCGGCGTAGGCATCCAGCAGCCGCGCGCCGGGAACCCGTGGCGCGAGGATATTGAACAGCGTTTCGCGAAGGCGATCGGAGGTCGGCCGAAGCCCGGCTCGCGTTGGTCCCGCGAGTGGCCGGCCTTTGAAATGTCCGGCAATGACGCGCATCTCAGGGTTCTTGCGCTACGAGATTTCCACGAGCCCGAAACGGCGCTGCCAGACTTCGTCGATCGAGCGGCGGGCCGCCGAGAGATTCGTGAGCGTGCCGGCCCAGGCCTGGGCCGCCGCGTGGGCGCGCAGCAGCAGGTCGCGATCGCGGACGAGGTCGCCGACCCTGAGCGTCGGAAGCCCCGCTTGCCGTGTGCCGAAGAGATCGCCGGGACCGCGCAGCTCGAGGTCCTTCTCCGCAATCAAGAAGCCATCCTCGGTCGCCGCCATCGTCTCGAGCCGCGCCCGCGCCTCGTCGGACAGTGGCCCCTGATAGAGCAGGATGCAGTGCGATGCCGCCACGCCCCGTCCCACCCGCCCGCGCAACTGATGGAGCTGCGCCAAGCCAAACCGCTCGGCATGCTCGACCAGCATCGAGGTGGCATTCGCCACGTCGACACCCACCTCGACGACCGTCGTCGAAACGAGCACGTCCACCTCGCCCTGCGCGAAGGCCATCATCACGCGGCTCTTCTCCGC
>JBOGIN010000959.1:0-4011 GCA_050742275.1 Vicinamibacteraceae bacterium | reverse complement strand
CTCCGTCGAAAGATCCTGCGCTACATCCGTCGCCACAACGACTCGGCCAAGCCGTTCAATTGGTCTTATGCCGACCCCACTCGTCGGATCGCCTAATGCGTTACAACTGTCGTGTACGGTCCACTAGGGGCACGTTCTCCTGAGAACGAGAGCCCCTTGCTCGCGTGCATCGCCCTGAGCCCGTCGAACCCGCCATTGAGCGCGGATTACCGACCACCAGTCATTCGAGCAGCCCATGCCGCCAGGCGAACCGCACGAGCTCGGCAACGCTATGGAGGCCGAGCTTCTCCACCAGCCGGGTGCGGTGATGGTCGACGGTCTTCGGGCTCAGGCCGAGCAGCTTGGCAATCTGCGGGCCCGTTCTTGCCTCGGCAACCAACTGGAAGACTTCACGCTCGCGGTTAGTCAGCCGGCCCAGCGGGTGCACGTTGCTTGTGTGCTCATCAGCAACCGGTACGGGTATTCCTGACACTGGTCCCCCTCTCTCGAAGCAAGAGTCAGCTGTCCAGGTGGCTGCAGGTCAAGACTGACGGGCCCGCGTTGCGCCTCAAGGATCTCCCGGCATGGCGAGCGCAACGCAGGCGAGCGGCCGTGAAGTGAGCGCATGTCTGCGATGGCGCGACCGCGTCAAAGATCAAGAGCCCTCATCCAGCCCTACGTCCTACCCCTCCCGAATCGCTGCGTCCGCCGCCTGGGCGAGTGCGACGACCGCGTCGAAGAAGGCTTGGCTCTGTCCGTCGAAGAGCCCCGACCCGACGAGCGCGGTGGCCGTCGCGATGGCACCCGCCTGTTCTGTGCTATGTGGCCTAATCACCGAGCATAGCGGAAGGTCGCGGCTGAGGAACGTACACGGCTCGGGAAAAATTGCTTGCGCCAGCTCGGGCTGGCGGCGGAGATCGAGGAAATCCAGATCGCCGTCGAATAGCAACGCCGGAAGTCCTTCGAGTGATTTGTGGAACGCGGCGAAATGATAGACCTCGGTGGGGCCGATCGACGCGAGAATCGCCACGACATCGACGTTGCTCACCTTCGTCAGCAAGGCATTGTACAAGCTCGCACCGCCCTGTTCGATGGTGGCAAAGTGAAGGGCCGCCGTATTAGCCAAGACCTGCGCCTCGAACAGGCTCGTGAAACGGTTCGTCGGGATCGTCGGCCGTTCTCGAATCTCGACGAGCTGCGGGAACGTGTTGCCAAAATCGGGATTGCCTTGGCCACGATATCTGTAGAACCAGCTCGTATCGATGGTGAGCTTGGTGAGGTTCGTCAAGCGCCCTCGCTCCTCTGCGCCTGGGGCACTCGAGCTCGGGAGCGTGCGGAAGGGATCCAGGTTTACTGGATCGTGCCCAGTCGAGACCAGAAACCCGTTGATGAGATTCGCGTGACTTCGTTCGTCGTCTCGGTCATCGCAGACATACCGGACGAGCGACGGGTCGATGCGCCGGAGCGCGAAATTGAAGAACCGATTGGAGACGGCAAGCTCGCAGTATTGCTGCCACAAGTCGTCTTCGACGAGCTCGGCTGCGGCAAGGAATCGCAGGATGGCGAGATCGCCCTCCGTGACGGGTGCGGCGGCCCGTGCGACGGGTCCGGCTGTCATGAGCTGGCTCGCCGGAAGCAGGGCGGCCCCGGTTACGGCGGCGCTCCTCAGAAAGGACCGGCGGCTGTTCTGCCGACGATCCAGCGTGCACGCTGTTGCTGTTGTCGTTGGCGTCATGCTTCACACTCCCTCGTCAGACCGCGGCGATGGCGCCGTTGACACCGCTCGGGAAGAATCCCCCGCGGTCCGCGCCGCCGGCCGCCGAGGCGTAGACGATCGAGAGCACCTGCCCCGGCGTGCGCACGACGCTGAGCGCGTTGTCGTCAACCGCGAAGAACCTCGCACCGGCAGGAGGCGGCAGCACATCGTCTGCATCGAGCGGCGGCACACGGATGTTCTGCTGGCCGACCAAGAACCGCAGCATGCCCGCGTGCTGGGCTTCGGTGAGCGCAATCTGCGCGGCTGCTGCGAGCACCTTGCTGCTTTCGACAAGCGGGGCGGCGCCGCCGTATGCGCTCACCCCCACGTCTTCGAACGCGCGGGCCAGCGTCAGGAACTCCGGCACGTTGCGAAAGCCGAGGCCCAGCGCCTCCAGATTGATGTCCGGTTTCGCGACCGCCGCCCCACGCAAGGCGGTCCGCAGGAAGACCACGTGCTTCTGCTCGTCATCGGCGAGCTCGCGCATCACCGCCCCGAGTCGGGTGTCGAACGCTACCCGCTGACCTCCCACGGTCCCGCCAGAGGCGCCGCGGCCGGACACGTCAATGCCCAGCTCGGCGATGCGCCGGCCGGTCGTCGCGACCGTGTAGAACTCCGCCTCGAGATATTCGAGATTCAAGGCAAAGTTCAGGATGTCGATATCGCTGACCCCCGCAGCCTTCACCGGGCTCGCTGCTGTGCCGAGCGCGCCACCGCCGATCGCCACCGTCGCACCTGCCAAGCCCAGCCGCTTCGCAAACAACCGGCGGCTTACCGGGCTCTCCACCAGATCGACCAGGAGCTCATCCTTCCTCATCTGTATTCTCCCCCTATGTGCGGCCGATGGCGCCACTCAGTCCCGGATCGTGAGGCCCGCCGTTGCGCGCCAGAAATTGAACTTCTCATCCTCGGCCCCTTCGAGGCTGCGAAAGTAGCGCACGTCCCCCCGGAGGGCAATGTGCTCGGAAAAGAAGGCAAACGCGCCGGTGCCTACATTGACGCCGAAGTCGTTGCGGCTGAATCCGAACAGATCGGCGGGGTCCGTCGCGTGCTGGCGGATCAGCCCGGCCCCTCCAGTCAGGTACGGACTGAACCTGCCCGCGCGGGGCGGCTGCCCGAACGGGATGCCCACCAACGCGTTGACGCCAAACGTGGTCACGCCGTTGTCGTCGAAGAGCACGCCGCCTGCGGTCTCATCGAAGAAGCCGGGCGTGTGACTGAAGTCGGCCTCGATCCCGAGCGCGTCTTCGCTCATCCACGCCACGTCGAAGCCATAGCTGACCTTGTTCTGTTCAGCATCTCCTGCGAAGGCTACGCCAATGAACGGCGTGAACAGCCAATCCGCGTGCGCTGGCGCTGTGCTTGCGGCCGTCAGCGCGCTCGTCACGACGAGCGCTCGCATCCACCGTGGTGTGATCATCCGCCCTCCCTCGCGACGTAAGAGTTGCCGTCGTCTCTCTGTATACGGTGCGGGGGCACCGTTTGGATTGCGGGATCGGGCGGCTGCTGGGCTTGTCGTGGGTCGCGCCGGTGAGTTGCCGCTACCGTGAGTCCAGGTGAGATGTCATCAGAAGGCGCCGACGAGATACTTCGCGCCGGTCGGCGCCGGCACGCCGCCTTCGGGCTCGATGGTGACCGCGAAGGCAATGGGCACCGCGTCGGTCGGGGGAGCGGTGACCGCCGCGGTGGCTCCAGAGGGGTCGGGTGTGAGCAACGCGAGGCTGACGGGCGCCTTCGTGGTGACGACCCACAACTGATACACCCGACCTCGCGGCAGGGCTGGTAGATCGTCGGCAATAAACAGCACACCCCCGCTCGACGCGCTCCAGAACGCGCGGCCTCTCGCGCTGGCCGCGGGAGGTTGACCCGCCAAGCTCACCGCGGCCACATCGCGAGCACGGAGGATCGCCATGGCGCGCTGCAGATCCGCCGCCGATCGTCGCGCCTCGGCGGCGTCTCGCTCCGTTACCGTCAACTGCGCGCGTACGGCAGCCAACTCCGCATCGAGCGCGCCGACGCGACCCCGCAGCATGACCGCATAGAGGGCAAGGACGAGCGCCGCGAGGGCTGCAGCAGCCGCCAGCCACTGCCAGGGCCGCCCCCGCCGGACCGCCGGCGGCGGGGTGCGAGCCGGTGGCAGTCCGCGACTGGCTGCACCCGCGGCGGCGAGGACGCGCTCTCGTAGCGCGGCAGGTGGATCGCGATCGGGAACGGCTCGGCCGAGCGCGTGCACCACTTCGAGGAGGGCTCGGACCTCGCGCGCACACTCGGGGCAT
>JBOGIN010000958.1:0-5449 GCA_050742275.1 Vicinamibacteraceae bacterium | reverse complement strand
ATGAAACAGCCCGCCCTTACACCGTGGTCCCTTTATCCCTTTATCCCTCTGTTGCGACCCGCCCCGGGGTCTGGTACGCTGCAAATTATGTCCCGTGTCAGGTCCCTCTCGATTGCCCTCGGCGCCGTCGTCGTCTCGGCCGTGCTCGGTGGCGCGGTCGGCCGCAGCGCTCTTGCCACCAACGATCCGGTCGCGGAGCGCTACAAGATTTTTACCGCGGCCCTCGCCGCCGTCGAGAACAACTACGTCGGCAAGATCGAGTCGGACCGGCTCGTGTACGCCGCCATTGGCGGGATGCTTCAAAAGCTCGATCCACACTCCAGTTTTCTCAGCCCGGATATGTATGCGCAGCTGCGCGAGCGACAGGAGGGACGATACTACGGCCTCGGAATCAGCATCCTCACCGTGGACGGTGATGTCACGGTGACGAACATCTTCGAGGGGACGCCTGCGTTCAAGAGCGGTCTCCGCCGCGGCGATGTCATCGCCGAGATCGAAGGTGCGGACACCAAGGGCTGGACCAACCAGGATGCCGTGAAGGTCTTGCGGGGGGAGAAGGGCACGAAGGTCAAGCTCGGGATCGAGCGTCGTGGTTACGAGCAGTTGATTCCAATCGTCGTCTCCCGCGACGAAATCCACATCCCCACGATTCGCGGCTCGTTCATGGTCGACGAGGGGACCGGGTATGTTCGCGTCGGCGACTTTTCCGAGACCACCGATCACGATCTCGGTCTCGCGATCGACGATCTGAAGAGCGAGGGGATGCGACAGTTGATCCTCGATCTTCGAGACAATCCTGGTGGCCCGCTCGACCAGGCCATCAAGGTTGCCGATCGCTTCCTGCCGAGCGGGCAATTGGTCGTGTACACGCGCGGGCGCACCCGCAACTCCGATTCCGATTACAGCGCGATGGACGCGGAGGATCTCGACGACGCACCTGTCGTCGTGCTCGTCAACCGCAACTCCGCGAGCGCGTCCGAAATCGTGGCCGGCGCGTTGCAGGACCACGATCGCGCGCTCGTCGTGGGAGAGACCACGTTTGGCAAGGCGCTGGTACAGTCGATCTTCCGCGTGAGCGAGGGCGCCGGGCTGGCGCTCACGACGGCGCGATACTACACGCCGAGCGGGCGTTTGATTCAACGGCCGTGGGACAGCAGCTTCGATGAGTACCTCACCCACGGGCTGCGCGACGACATTCGTCCGCAGGCGAAGGATCCGGCCGAGCTCCGCCACACCGACGCCGGTCGGAAGGTGTACGGCGGTGGCGGAATCGAGCCGGACCACTTCCTGGCGGGTCCAATCGACGGCTTCAATCCCACGCGGTTCGGCCGGATGCTACACGCACGGCAATTGTTCGTGGACTACGCCGAGAAATTCTCACCCGAGGGGGATACGCGCGTCAGCGCCGTTGCCCGTGGCCGCAAGACGTTGGCCCGCGATTTCGTCGTCGATGATGCGATGATCGGAGACTTTCGCACGTTTCTCGAGAGCAAGAAGGTCAAGATCGACGACGAGGCGTTTGCCAAGGATGTCGAGTTCATCAAAGTGATGATTCATTTCGAGATCGACGTCGATCTTTTCGGCATCGATCAGGCGCAGCGCAATCTCATTGCTGGCGACCCGCAGGCGCAGCTCGCGCTCAGCCTGTTCCCCGAGGCCATGCAGCTCACGCGCCTCACCAAGAACACGACGCGCGCGATGCAGAATGACGGAAGGTGAGGACGCACCGCGCTCGCGCGGTTGCCGGCGTGGACCAAGTGCCTCGACGAAGGGCGTCCCCAGCGTTCGGCGAATGCGTAACGCTCCTGCTCCAGATCCCCAACCCCCTATCTAGTGGTCACTTTTCGAGTTGCCCCAACCAGTAGCGCCTGCTAGACTTTCACCGGACCCACAACCCAGTGTGCTAGCTCAGCATGCTAGCCCGGTGTGGGCTGCGTTTGCGACCGTTCTATGCGCCTCCAACGCCTCGAGCTGACCGGCTTCAAGAGCTTTCCGGACTCGGCCGACCTGCATTTCGACCGTGGTGTGACCGCGATTGTCGGTCCCAACGGCTGCGGGAAGAGCAACGTGGTCGATGCCATTACATGGGTGCTCGGGGAGCAGAGCGCGCGTAGCTTGCGCGGCGAGCGCATGGAGGACGTCATCTTCGCCGGCAGCGATGCCAGGCGACCTACGGGCGCCGCCGAGGTCAAGCTCCGGCTGAGCGGAGTGCCCGCCCGCGTTCCGGCGGGAAGCGACCAGAACGGCACGCGCGTCCATGCCGCGCACCAGAGCACCGGCCCCCAGCAGCACAGCGATGTACAGGCCGTGGCCGTTGCCACCCTGGACGCTGGCGGGAACGGACACTCGGACGTTCTACGCGACGTCGAGATCTCCCGCCGGCTCTACCGCTCCGGCGAGAGCGAGTACTTGATTGACGGGCACGTCGTCCGCCTCCGGGATGTTCAGGACCTCTTGATGGACTCGGGCGTGGGCGTCAAGGCGTACGCCGTCATCGAGCAGGGAAAGATCGGCCAGATCCTCAGCGCCAAGCCTCTCGAGCGGCGTCAGCTCATTGAAGAAGCTGCGGGCATTACGAAGTACAAGTCGCGGCGGCGAGCTGCCGAGTTGAAGCTCGAGGCGGCTCAACAGAATCTCGTCCGTGTCGAGGACATCATCTACGAGCTCGAGAAGCAGCGCGGCGCCCTCAAGCGGCAGGCGGCGAAAGCGCGACGCTATCGCCGCCTCCGCGAAGAGCTCCGCTACTGGGAAAAGATACTGTTCGCGGCGCGATATCGCGTGCTCCAAGAGAGCGTGGCGAGCGCGCATCGGCGCCTTGCGGAAGCCCGCGAGCGCGAGGCCGGGGCCGCGGCGCGCGTGTCGCAGCTCGAAGCGGAGCTCGAGCGCTTGCGACTCGAGCTCACACAGGCAGATGAGCAGGCGACCCACGCACGGACGCGCGCGCACCAGCAGGAGATAGAGAACGAGCGTCGGCAGCAGCAGCTCGAGTTCGATCGCCAGCAGGTGGAGTCGCTGCGCACGCTTGGCACGACCTTGCGGGCGGAGCTCGCCACGCTCGATGCACGGCGTGAGCCTGCACGGCAGGAGATCGAGACGCGTCGATCGGCTGGCATCGAAGCGGACGGCGAGCGCGATCGCGCGGCGGAGCGCCTTGCGGCTGCGGATGCGGAGGTCGCCGCCGCCCGCCAAGAGATCGAGAGCTCGGAGTCGATCGTCGAGCAGGCGCGCGCAGACGTATACGCGGGCCTCCATGCCACGAATGCCCTGCGTCATGCGATGGAGCATGCCGCGGCGCAGCAGGAGCGTATCTCTGGTGAGCTTGCACGGCTCGAGGTCGAGGCGTCGGACCTCGCGGCCGAGCGTGAACGCGTCACGCGCGACCAGGCGGCCGCCGCCGGGCAGCTCGCCACGGCACGCGAGGTCCTCGCGTCAACCGAGCGTGCGCGCCTCGCTCAGAAGCAGGAGCTCGAGCGCCTGCGTGCTGAGCACGAGGAGCAGACCCAGCACGCGCGTGCGAAAGAAAAGGAGCTCTCGGGGCTCGAGGCTCGACTTCGCTCGCTCGAAGAGCTCAACGAAGCGCGCGCCGCGTACAACGATGCAGCACGCTTCATCCTGGCCGAAGAGCACCCGCAGATTCCTCACGCCGGCTCCGTTGCCGACTACGTCGAGGTGGATCGTCGATACGAGACGGCGGTCGAAGCGGCGCTCGGCGATCTCCTGCAGTCGATCATCGTGCCGCGGCATGCCGACGCACTGGCCGCGCTGGCGCTCGTGCGCGAGCGCGGGTTGGGCCGTTGCGGTCTGCTCGTCGCGGAGGGAGCGCCGCGCGCCGTGCCGGCCCCGCTCGAGGGCCGCATCGGTGACATCGTCCCGCTCGGTGGCGTGCTGCGGATCACCGGTCCACACGCGAGCTTGATCCGCCACGCAACCGGCGAGGTTTGGGTGGCCGAAGGCTTCGACCGCGCCGTGCACGCGTCGCTGCAACTCGGCGGCGTGGTGGTCACGCTCGGCGGAGAGCTCGTGCGTGGCGGCTATCTGGTGAGCGGCGGCGGCCGCGTCGAAAGCCGCGGCATCCTGGGCACGCGCCGCGAGATCAAGGAGCTCGGGGACCGTCTTGCGGCGGAGCAGGCGCTCCTCGCGACGCTCGGTGAAGGGTTGACGACGCTGGCCGCGAGCGTCGGAGACGGTGAGCAAGCGCTTGCGGCCCTGACGGCGGATGCCTACGCGAGGGAAAAGGAGATTCTCGGCTTCGAGCACCGTGTTGCGCGGGCCGCCGAGGATACCGAGCGCGTGGGCCGGCGCCAGGAGCTCATCGAGAACGAGCGCCGCCGTGCCGACGAGGAGCGCGAGTCGCTGGGGGCTCGCCAGCGAGAGTCGGCGCAGTCGATCGTCGATCTCGAGGCGACTCAGCGCAGCCTGGACACCGCGCTCGCGGATGCACAGGCGCGCGTGCAGGACGCTCGTGAGCGGATGTCGGCGCTGCTGACCAACGCCGCGGAAGCGAAGGCGGCTCATGCGGCAATGGTGGAGCGGGCATCCGCGCTCGCCACAGAGATGCGACGATTGGAGGAGGCGTCCGCCGAGCTCGAGGCGCGGATCGACGGTCGCCGGCAAGAGCTGGAATCGGCCGAGCGGCGAGGCGAGGAGATCGATCAGCGCATCGTGGAGACGCGACAGCACCTGGACGCAGATCTCGCGGCGTTCGACGGTCTCCTGCACGATGTGCATGCGGCGGACGCGCGTGTGGTCGAGATCCAGTCCGACTTCCAATCGCACGAAACATCGGCGCGCGACGCACGCCATCAGCTTGCCGACGTGCGTGCCGACGTGAGCCGGATTGACGTCGAGCGCGCCACGGCGGAGGCAGATCTCACGCACCTGGCGGCGGCGTGTGACGAGGCGCTGCAGATGACGCTCGACGCCGTGGCGGCCGAGGCCGACGCGCTCGCGGCGCAGGGCGCGCCCACGGAGGCGCTGGCGGAGCCGGCAGCCGAAGATGAGGAGGAAGAGGAGAGCGAAGAAGGGGTGGAGGCGTCGGATGCGGAGGGTGACGAGAGGGTGCCAGAGCCGGTAAGCGCAGAGGAGCAGATTGCTCGTCTCAAGCAGAAGATTGCAGCGCTTGGTCCCGTGAACATGATCGCGATCGAACAGTTCGAGGAGCTCGAGACGCGCCACACCTTCCTCACGACCCAGCGTCAGGATCTCATCGATGCCATCGCCCAGACGGGCGAGGCCATCCGGCGCATCGATAAGACCACACGGGAGCGGTTCCACGACGCATTCGTCGCGATCAACCACAACTTTGGGGAGACGTTTCGAACGTTGTTCGGAGGCGGCCAGGCCGGTCTCATCCTCATCGACGAGGAGAACGTCCTCGAGAGCGGCATCGATATCGTCGCGCAGCCGCCGGGCAAGCGGCTCCAGAACGTCCAGCTGCTCTCGGGTGGGG